>JBEKIY010000007.1:0-13124 GCA_050011495.1 Saccharimonadales bacterium (SeqCode)
GAAGGTATCAGTTAGAGCAATCGAATAATCACTACCATACTTAGTAAACCAATCTTCTAAAAACTTACCATGTGACTGGCGAACGTCTTGGCCGCGGCTCTCTGCTAAGGCCGCGTAGACCATTGGCATCTCGTGGGCAAAAGTTCCGATCGGTTTAATACCGTATTTTTGCGCTAACGCCACGTTGCTGGTACCAACCAAATTAGCCGGACATTCACTAACTAGTCGTTCTAAAACATGTTCATGCCATTTTAAACTAAAGCGCCGTCGAGTACCAAAATCTGCGATTTTTATATCTGGGTGGGCCTGTAAAAGTTCAATCTTAGCACTTAACCGTTTGTCGCCTTCGTTATAAACATCAATTGGACTAAGATTATGAGCTAACAGATAATTCTCAAAATAATTTTCACTAACTTCGCTCATTACAATGGTTTCCCAGAACATGGCCGTAGGCCAGTCACCAATAGTTTCAATGTAAAGATCGTCAATCTCCCGATCATAGTAGACTGCCACATTTGGTAAGGTGCTATTTTTGAGGTAATTTAAATAGCTCTCGCTAAATACAGGTTGCTTACCAGACAAAGTTAATGAACCTAAATATTGAGTTTCGGCATTAGTCCAACCGTGTTCCGTGACAGCATCAAAATGTTCTTGTAGAGTTCCAAGGTTAACGTAATCCATTAATCGCTGTTGGCCTCTGTTGTGAAGCGCATAAACTACTTGAGCAGTTGGTTCTTGCTCGTACGCCAACTGACTCATGGTTGGTTTATAGTAATCTAAACCGTTACTTAAGTTACTGGTTTGGCGCGGTAGCGTTTCAATCATGGTACTTACCTTCTAGCGAGAGATCAAATGCTTCACCGCTTATGATCTGATCAACAGTGACCAATTTAGCGCCCGCGCGCTTCATGGCTTGAGTGGCCTTGGCGCCATCTCCAGCTGATAAATTAACTGCTCGGATTGCATCTTTGACAACGAAAACACCAATCTGTTCTGCGTGACGTGGTAAATTCTTATAGATATCCAGCGTAGTGGCTTTGACGCAATAATCCGTAGCTAGTCCACCGATTATAAATGCAATCCGAGGGTAATAATGGTCTAATTGGTATTCAGATAAAGTTCTCAAGTTGTTGTAGTACATCCAAGGATAATCTTCTAGAACGGCTTTTTCGGTAAATCCTGAATAACCCGGATCGTCCGGATCAGTACCTTTGTTTAGGACGTCATCTCGGCCAACTCTGATATCTAAATTATCCGGAAAAGCAGCACCGGTCGTATAGGCAACACAATGTTTGGGCCACTCCCCACCATTTTCTATAAAATGTTTGGAATTGCGTTGATGCCAATCGCGAGTAAAGTAAACATTACCTCGACTGCGAACCCATTCATTAAGTTGATTAAGCGGTTCAATAACTTCATCGCCACCCGGTACGGCTAAGGCGCCTCCAGGACAAAAATCATTTTGAACATCAACTGTGATTGATACCAGATGATTGTAGCTTTCATGATTAGTCATAATAGTGCCTCCAATATGTAATTGTACTTAATACACTAACTATATTATCTAGCTTATAGCATACTTAGTGTATTGTCAACACTAATTAAATAAATTGACTAATCGATAAGTGTTTTACTGGTTTGTAAGGTTTGTTTATGAAAAGTATAGATTCGGGCTGGACGATAAGCACCATCAGCTAAATATTTAGTAGTCGGCTTTAATAACTTGAGTGCCAGAACTCGTTTACGAAAATTTCGCTTGTCTAATGATCGGCCCAGGACAGCTTCATAGGCTTGCTGCAGTTGTGTCAAGGTGAATTCTTTTGGCAGCAAGGCATAAATAGCATTGCTATAACTAACTTTAGAACTTAATCTTTCCTGGGCGTAGTTGATAATAGCTCGATGATCAAAAGCTAATTTAGGCAGCTTGCTAAGCGGATAAAACTTAGGCTTCTCAATAGTTTTAGTTGGATCGATCACCATACCGCGACCTAGACCCAGATAAGTTACCGATACAGCATGCCCCCTGGGATCACGGCCAACTGTGTCGAAAGTATATAATTGCTCAAATAACTGCAACTTAGACATGTTTAACCCGGCTTTAACTTGGAGTATCCGACCAAAAGCCTCAATAGTAGTTTCGCCTTCCGGGTTATAGCCACCTGGTAATGCGTAATTATTTTTAAATGGTGCTTGACTGCGCTTAATCAATAAGACGTTTAACTCATTATTAATTAGTTGGAAAATGACCGCGTCAACTGTTAAGACTGGTGCGACGTAAACTTGTTTCATAATATTGCCGTTTGTTACTGCTTGACAGTACTACAATTTAAGTATAGTGTCAATATAACACTAAGTATTTGGAGTATTTTTATGGAAGTGTTGGTTGGACGAAATGGATTTTTAGCTAGCGCCATTGATAGAACCGATCACGAGGATTTAGTAGTGCTTGGCAGTAAAGAGTTAGACTTACTAGCTAGCAATGTCCCCAAAATCCCGGCTATTAAAAACGCCGATATTCTGTTCGATGCGGCTGACTATTATCCCGGCGTAAACGCTACCGCAGAACATCCGGTCGAAGTCTATGAGAAGAATGTCCGAATGTACGAAAATCTGTTTGCTTTTGCCGCCTTAAACGGTATTAAAAAGATTGTTACTATCGGCACAACCGGTTGTTATCCGGTGAGCGATGAATTACTAAGCGAATCAATGTTTAACGGCGATCCGGCTAAACTAAACCAAAAACTGGTTAGTTATGCCCTGTCTAGATTTACGTTACTAGATATTGCTGCCCTGTACCGAGCCAAGGCGGATATTGCCCATACCCATTTAGTCCTACCTAATTTTTATGGTCCAGGTGATAAATATGAAGTTGGCCGGTCGCATCTGCTAGCCTCATGGATCAGAGATTTTCAAGCCGCTAAAACCGCCGGCCAAACTGCAATCGAATTATGGGGACCGCCCACCCAGCGACGAGAGTTTATCTATATTGACGATGCGGCCCGCTATGCGTTGGCTTTGGGCCGAACCGCAATTACACAAGAAGTCCTTAACGTCGGGACTGCTACAACGCCAACTTACGAAGATATGGCTAAAACTGTCTTGCGGGCTTTGGATTTTGAGTGCACTATTAACTGGGATCTGGAAAAATCTTTCCCCAGACAACAAGAAGTAATGGATCTGACGGCTATGCAAAAATACGCTAGCCATTTGCCGGTCGCCACACCCTTCGATAAAGGCGTAAATATAACAGTAAAGGAGTTCTTAAATGGATCAAAATAACAATAATAACGAAACATATTCTTCAAAAACTGGTTTAGTACTAGGGCGATTTCAGCCGCTACATCCCGGCCACTTGGAGCTAATACATAAAGCCATGCAGGAATGCGGTGAAGTCGTTGTGTGCATCGGCTCAGCCCAACTAGCCGAACCGTTTACGATAGAGCAACGCCACAATTATCTGCAGCGCCAACTAGAAGTACTTCATCCCGGGAAAAATTGGCGAATAGTCGATCTTATTGATCCGGATCCGATCGATACCTGGCCAGAAGATGTTAAGCAGCACTGTGATATTAAGGGTGAGAATAATATCTTTTACCGGTCCGATAAATTACCAGAGGTTTATGAATCTAAACTGAAGGATTTGGGTTTTACGATCAAGTACGTGCCAAGAGCGCCGTTTTATTACTGGTTCCCCGATGGCTTACATCGACGAGTTAGCTCAGCCACGGAAATCAAAGCTATCTTTGAAGAATTAGGGTTGGAAATACCCTATTCTTTTAGCCAAGCTAAAGAACCGAAAAAGTGAACTTTGCAGCTCTTAATTAATTATCTTGTTACGTAGCTGAAGTAGGGGCAAACTGACTGTTATACATGTCGGCGTAAAAGCCGTTCTGAGCCAGTAGCTGGTGGTGCTTGCCTTGCTCGACTATATTACCTTCGTTCATTACCAGGATTAAGTCAGCCTCACGGATAGTTGACAAACGATGGGCAATAACAAATGAAGTTTTACCGATCATTATTTTATCAATGGCCTGTTGTATTAATACTTCCGTTCGAGTATCTACGGAACTGGTAGCCTCATCCAGTATCATCATCGGAGCGTCTTCCAGCATGGCCCGGGCAATAGTTAGGAGTTGTTTCTCACCTAGTGAAACATTGTCAGCTTCCTCGTTGAGTTCGGTGTCGTAACCTTGTGGTAAAGCTCTAATGAAGTGATCTAAATGGGCGGCTTTGGCTACTTCTTCAACCTCATGATTATCAGCCTGAGTTGAAGCATAAGCTAAATTATCCCGGATAGTACCATTAAACAACCAGGCATCTTGCAGTACCATGCCAAACATTTTTCTAACGTCGGCTCGTCTCATAGAGCGGATATCGACACCGTCAACTTTAATGCTTCCGCTTTTAATTTCATAAAAGCGCATTAATAGATTAACCATCGTTGTTTTGCCGGCACCGGTCGGGCCAACTATCGCAATCCGTTGACCAGGCTCTACTTTAGCCGAGAAACCCTTAATAATATTTTTATCTGGGTGATAGCCGAATACGACATTATCAAATTCAACCTTGCCTTTGACTTCTGGTAAGCTAACTAAATCAGCGGCTTCAGCTGATTGCTCAGGCTGGTTTAAGAAACCAAAAACTCTTTCTGCGGCGGCTACCATTTGCTGGATAACATTAGAAACATTAGCCACCTGGTTGATCGGTTGGCTAAAGTTACGGATATATTGCAAGAAGGCTTGAATGCCGCCAATACTGACTGAACCTTGGACAGCCAAAATGCCGCCTAGAACTGCTACACCGACATAACCAATATTACCGACAAAAGTTGTCAATGGCCAAGTTAAGCCGGAAAAGAATTGAGCCCGCCAGGCATTATTGTAAAGTCGATTGTTCATACCCTGGAATTCATTTAATGCTTTCTTCTGGCCGTTATAGGCAGTTACTACCAACTGAGCGCCGTATGTCTCTTCAACTTTGGCGTTAACATGGCCCAAAAGGTCTTGCTGCCCCTTAAAGTAGCGCTGCGATTTTTTAATAATAAAACCAACGGCGCCTAAACTAATCGGTAATGTTACTAGAGCGACTAATGTCAGTTTCCAGCTGATGGTTAACATCATAATAACAATTCCGATAATGGTGGCAGCCGAAGTAATAATTTGAGTTAAGGTCTGGTTTAGGCTTTGGCTTATCGTATCTACGTCGTTAGTGACATGTGTTAGCACTTCGCCATAAGGACGTGAATCGAAAAAGCTTAGCGGCATACGGTTAATTTTTGACGAAATATCTTTACGGAACTGGTAGGTAACGGTTTGCGTAATACCCGACATTACCCAGCCTTGGGCAAAACTAAAAATAGCACTTAGTATAAATAACACCACTAACAACCAGGCCATTTGTGCGATTTTATGGAAATCAATTGTTGGTCGAGAGTTTAAATTGAGTTTTTTGACAGTTGGTAATTCACTTTTAGGGATCTTTTTAATTTGTGCGGCCGGCAACTTAGCCAACAAATCGGCACCGGTTGTGCCGGGTGGTAAAACAGTGTTTTTCGGCAATCGGCTGGTCAGGTCATCATAAATTTTACCATCAGTATAACCAGTTACTACCTGGTTAGTCATATTGCCAAGGATTCTTGGACCTACAATTGTAAATACTGTACTAGCTAATGCCAGAAACACTACAAAAATAATTGCTACCCAGAAGCGGCGCATATAGCCAGCAAATATTTTTAGTGTAGCGCCAAAGTGTTCAGCTTTAGCTGGTGCCCCAAAACCCATACCGCCCCGACCGCCAAATCCCATATGGCGTGGCGGCGGTGTAGTAGTTGGGCTTTTTTGTTCGTCAGCCATCTTAAGCTATTCCCTCTTTTGGTTTTAAATGCTGAGGCGAAGTCAGGGCATGACGTAGCTCATCTGGTGAAAGCTGCGAACTGGCAATTTCCTGATAAACTTCACAACTGCGCATCAACTCACGGTGATCGCCAACTCCAACAATTCGACCCTGATCAAGCACTACGATTTTTTGAGCATTAATAACTGTACTAATCCGTTGGGCGACAATAATTACGGTTGCGTTTTTAGTTTTTGGCGCTAATGCCCGACGCAAAGCGGCATCAGTAGTAAAGTCTAACGCTGAAAAACTGTCGTCAAATAAATATATCGGTGGTTGTTTAACTAAAGCCCGTGCGATTGATAGCCGTTGTTTTTGGCCGCCGGAGACATTGGCGCCTTCTTGGGCAATCGGTGATTCATAAGAATGTTCTAACTTATGGATAAAGTTCTCAGCTTGGGCCACTCGGGCGGCTTCCCGGATAACATCATCGCTGGCTTGCTCAGTACCGTAACTAATATTACTGGCAATAGTGCCCGAGAAAATAACGCTGCGCTGTGAAATATAGCCAATTAATTCGTGTAAGTCGGTTAAACTCAAATCTCTAACATCAATGCCGTTGACCAGAATCTGTCCTTTAGTAGCGTCATAAAAACGCGGGATCAAGTTAATTAGTGTTGATTTGCCGCTGCCAGTACTACCAACAATAGCCGTTACTTCACCAGGTTGTGCTGTAAATGATATATTGCTTAATACATCCTCGTCGGCTCCGGCGTAAGAAAATGAAACATCGCGAAACTCAACACTAACCCGGTTATTATCGGCTAACTGTTTTGGTTCGGTCGGATCTTTAATTACCGGATCGGTATCTAGAACTTCAATTACCCGTCCAGCCGATACGGCGGCCCGGGGCAGTAAGATAAAAATGAAAGTAATCATTAAGAAAGATAAAATTACCTGGATAGCATATTGCATGAAGGCAATCACCGAACCAATCTGAAGATGATTAGTGTTTACGTAATGGGCCCCAATCCAAATTATTAAAATCGACGTAAAATTAAAAATTAGCAACATGACTGGCATCAGAGCAGACTGCAGCCGGTTAATGAATAAGTTAATTCTGGTTAACTCTTGATTAGTTTGTTCGAACTTATTTTCTTCGTAGTCTTCCCGATTAAAGGCCCTAATAACTCTTAGGCCAGTTAAGTTTTCGCGGGTAACTAGATTAAGTTTATCAACTAGCTTCTGTAACCGACGGTAACGCGGCAAGGTAAAAACAAAAAACGTACCAACTGTAACAATCACCGCCGTGACCGCCACGGCTATGATCCAAGACATACTTGGTGCTAAATGAATAGCTTTAATAATTGCCCCGAATCCCATCATTGGCGCCATTAACACCAATGTAAATAGTAGTACCATAACTAACTGTATCTGTTGGATGTCATTAGTGCTACGAGTGATCAATGAGGCAGTAGAAAAATGATCTAGCTCGGCTTTTGAGAAACTCTCAACTTTTTTAAATACTAAATTACGAATATTCTTAGCAAAGCCAGTAGCTGTTCGCGCTGCGAAATAGCCGACAATAATAGCGCTGACGCCGCCAATTAGAGTAATAATTATCATGGTCAAACCGGTTGTCCAAATCATATGACGGTTATCTGGGACAATTCCCTGATCAACGATCTTGGCCATTAAGTCTGGTAATTGCAAGTTGCAATAAACCTGTATAGCCATTAACACAAAAATGGCAACCACCGCAGCAATGAACGGCTTTAGATATTTTAGGATTCTAAACATACGATTTTTATACTTCTAAATAACGCCATGCACTATCATAACAAACTGTTCTTATTATTTTATTATAAATTAAGCTTATTTTTAAATTTTTATAACTGTTTCCTAAAAGCACAAACATTTATGATTTTAGGGAACAGCCAAGAGGGAGAGTGAAAAAAGAATAAAGTGAGCAAATAGCGCTCGAACTAGATTCTAAGATCACCCCCCTCTTGGAGTTCACTGCTGGCTAGTCGTGATAGCAATGAAACGGCCAGGCCCGTAAGTAGATAGCTGACGGCAGTCATAGTCGGATCACCGCATTTTGCAACCCGTTGCCGACGGATCGATCACTACTAGACACTTTTTAGCCACAAGGGAGAACCATGCTACATTTTTTGTCCAGAGACGCGACAACCTTGGGGCTAACGACGATCTTCTTTTGCTCGGGATTGGCTGTTAAGCCGAATCGGCAAGCGAATTACAGCTTGAGAAGAGAGTCGTCCTCGGCGATAAACAATATGCTTAAATCGTCGAGGCGGTGGGATGGGCTTGGTTGGTTTACCAATGGGTTGGATCAAGCTGGCCTCAATGCCACATGAACTTGATCGTACCAACACTTTGCAAAAGTCCATTTTTCCACACGATGACCTTTGTACCCTTGGGCACGAGTAAAAACCACTACTTCACCAACTCGTGGGTCAGCGATAAGAAATCGTTGATTTTGACGAATTGGCGGAACGAGACTACGTACCCCGTTGCGACGAACAACAATGCAACCATTCTTCAGGCGGAAGAAAAGAACTTCACCCGTCCGAATGTCTAGGTCGCCAAGCACGCACAGATAACCACGACGTCGGTTACGACGACGGTCATAACTTACGACAACTCCACGTCCTATATCTAAATCGACCATGTAGTGTCTCCGATCTTACTGTGTGTGGGACTGTTGGTTTCCTCTGTTGAGGAGCCATAAACATAAAATAATTACGTTAACAGCTCCTCAACAGTTATGTAGTTAAAACTAAACAGTGAACATATTAAAGAACCTCGGAGTAATTTACCTCACTCAACGAAGCACATAAAACACTATCACAGCTGAAATATATAGTCAATCAGATAAGTAATTTATAGTCACCACCGTAAATTATCCAAACCTTAGAATAAGTATGCTGCTTATCGTTGCAGAATATTAGCAGGTAAGATTTAATTATCATATTAAATGAGGGAGATTATAATATCAGAACAATTAGCTGATCAAAGCGAGGTTGTGCCACGTAGCCCGGAAACCCAACAGATTATTGATGCGACGATTGATAGATTATTAGTCGAATCTGTTAGGCCAGCATCAGATTTCACTAAAGAAGATCCCGACCAACGTGCTCTTGCCAATACTACTCTTGCCCGCTATGGACTAAGACGAGCTGCAGTTGTTTTAGCCACAGAAATTGACGGAACTCAGCATGGGATTGACCATGTAGCCAGTTTTTACGCTGATTTGTGTTTAAAACGAGGACCACATTTTTATGGCATTGATGAATTGCAAACAGCTTATACGTTAGCCATGAATTATGAGGTTAGCCCGGAAGTTGCCGAAAAAGTTCTTCTCGCAAAAATTTATGCTTGCCATTTAGTTGACGCTAATGATCTAGCCAATAATGTTTTGGGTAGAAATTTAAGAGACGACGAGCTATTAACGATGGTTGATATTTACACCCATGGCGCTAGTCGAAGCAATGATGATAGAAATTACTACCTGGAAATTGCTACCGGAAATGGCGCTGGTCAGGTAATTCTTCAGCGTATCAATCGTGCTTTTGACGATATGGACGAGAGGTGGCAGAACGATCTTTTATAGATGGTAAACTTTTTCGTCCTTTTGGACTCATCGGCATGAACACGCATTCATGAAAAGTTTAAAAAAGAGGAAATATATGGTTGTGGTGGCGGGGCCCGAAGGGGTTGGAGCTTAATGGCTCAACATTCCCCTTCGGGTATTCTTTACTTGCCGGCAGCGGCTAGGCTCTAAACACGGGCTGACCGTTCAGGGTGACACCTGGGATAATTGCCGAGAAACTTTCCGGGTATCCAAATGGACTTTCCAGGTCCTCAAATGATAGAGGGTAGATCTGGTCAGCGAATTTGGATGGCTCACGTTCGTCGGCAAGGCACAGGTTGTGATTAGTGCCAATGGCACAGTGTTCGGTGTAGGGACAACCTACTAAGCTGCAGTACTGGGCAAGTTGTTCGACGCGGTCACGGTCCTCTAGGATACAAGACGGACAGTCATCGCGGTCAATGGCATAAGCGCTGATGTTACCAGCGGCGTATGACTCAACAATTAAACGTTCCAATTCGGAACCGGGTAATGCCTTTACTACATGTCCCTTAGGACACTGCGCCTGCCAGCTTTCGCCTTTCACGTTATTTCCTCTCTCTTGTTAAGGTATAGACACCTTCTTAACCACGTTAGCGGCTAATGGCGCATATTTTAACATAAGTACTATAGCATGTCAATACTATGACAGAAAATAGCTAATTTAGCAAAATTTTATTTAGAAGTTTATTAATATTGATCAATTGTAGTTACCACCGGGTGTTGAGATGCCCAATCGCGCCAATGGCGCGAATCTTCAGTTGGCGGCGTGAAACCTAGTTCACTGCCATATACAGAATTACCAACTATCACCGCCGCAAGATAATCGGCGTTTGTTTCAAGATCGGATCCAACATAATTTGCATAATCAGGATCTGTTTCTAGCACTTGGTGATTCATGCGACCGAAATATTTTCTAAATTTTGAATCAAGCTGAATAATATGCCCTAACTCGTGAGCAAAGACAAAAGGTAGCAATGCCATATCAGTGCCTGGAGATTGGTATTGATTAAGTTTAAAGCGTTCGTTAAATCGAGATTTAATCCTAGTTGTTAGAGTTGTTTCACGAAAGCCAAAATAGAGTTTTCCATAATCATCAACTTCGCCGTCCAGATTATCAGATACCATTATCACCGCCTTTTTTAATGATTTAAAACCTGGATATAGTCCTAGGGCTGTTAAATATATATCGCTACAATAAAAACCCAAAGAGGATTCTAAATCCTCGGCAATCTGCTGGATTAACTCATTCTGGTAATTTTTAAACTCCAATGATCTCATAACTAATGTATAATCCTATTTTACTCTTCAGGGCAATAACCTAATCCTGATGCAATAGCTATTTTATGGCCCGCTAAGCTAATACAAACTTTAATCTTTTTGAAACGCTGCTTTGACTTTTGGTCTTTTTAAATAAACAATAATAACACCGTCGGAAACTATACCCACTATTGACCGGACATATGCCTTAATGAATTGATCGTGGTCTTTCGACAATCCGCTAGATAATATTGCATCGGCACTGGCAGCTTTTTGCTTGATTTGACTGAGTTCTATGGGGGTAATATTTGAGTTGGCAGCAGCCTCATTAACTACATTAGTAATTCCAGTTTCCACCTTAGCCATATTATTATCAACTTGTCTTTCAAGGTGGAACAACATGGCGATCACAACCACCAATAAAACGGCATCAATTACAAAACACCAGATGATTATTTTTCTAACCACATTAACTCTAAACAATAAACAAATAACTAGAACAAGATCAAGTATGGATAGAATAGTATAAAGCAAATTTTTGGCGCCATAAAAACTTAACAGAAAACCAATAAATAAATAAGCCACTAATACGTAAATACCAATCGGCATTTTTGTTTTTTGATTTTTAAGCTGTGAAGCCGATAAACCGACTAACTCGTCATAAGAATCAACGCTAGGTTGCAGGGCTTGGTTAGGCATTGCAACATTGTTAGTAAAGGGTAAATTCATATTTGGCTGGGCACTATTTAATGGTGCAACATTTGAATTAGTAACTAACGTCTCACTGTTCATGGTCGGCGGAGCTATCACCTGTGGCTGGAAAACCGCTGGTGTAGGATTAAGTGGATTAAGATTGTTTGGTGCAACTGCTGAACTAGGTTCTGGCGTTTTTAAGGGTTGATTATCGGTTGGCGGTAATCCAGATTTAGACGTGGGTTCGTTCGGCTGCATAGTTTTTATATAAAATTGATGCGCTTATTATAACAGAAGCAGTTTAACCGATTAGCTCTTGCAGAAAATATCAAATCATTATATTTTATAGTAATGCTTAGAATTATCCGTGGCCTGGAAAATAGTCTGGTCAGTACCCAGTCGCCGGCCCTTACCAAAAGTCGCGAGCGAGCTATTCGAACTCTGCCAACTTCCGCTGAACAAATCGGCGCACTGCTGTTGCATAAACTAGTTGTGGCTTATCCAGAAATATCCCGGAAAGTAGTTGATGTGATTTTAGGTCGAATAGGTCTGGAATGTATTGGTAGTGGTGGCGACACAATAGTTTACCGTAAAGTTGATGAAGTCATAAAAGTTGTCCGCGGTAGTGCTTTCATGTCAGAAACCGCCAAACAGGCTGATGTTGAACGCCGCAATCAGCAATACATTAATTTATCAAAATATTTTGGTCATTTTGTTTTATCCCAATCAACTAGCATCGGACCACATCCCTATGAATCAAGCTGGTCAGTCATTCGAACTACTCAGCCGTTTGTCCACTTTGACTCATTGGATCTGGTAATGCCTAATCGTCCCACCGCCAATCGATCCGGCATTATGGAAGCAATACACAACTATCCCGGTGTTGATAATGCCTTAAATGAGTTCTTTGCTGCCTCCCGAAATTATCACGAACAAACCAATTGTTATCCAGATATTAATGGCCTTCATAATCTGGTGATTTATCAACCGGGTGACATACCCGAACTTGTTTTGTTGGACACCGTACCAATTGAGCCCGGTATCAGCCAACCACTGTTAGCAGCCCAGCATGATTCAGTTACCAAAGTACTCCAGACTATTTAGTTGGCAATTCAATTTACATTGATTCAACAATCAGATCAGTGGCATTGTCTTTATGAAACGCCAGAAAATGCCGGGCGACATTCGGTCCAGCCTGTCCGCTTCTGATATTGGCTTCTAATACATGAGCAATGCCTGGCTCGGTGAACCACAACATCGGACCGTCGTCCATGTTAAATGTAAATGATGATTTATTAATTAAATATTCGCCATTATGTCGGACCCAGCCGGCAATGGCTCGAACTGGCTGATATTGATCAGCCGCCATTAACCAAGCGTATGTGTGAACATGCCGTTGGTTAGCTGCTGAAACGACGGCTTCCGGCCCCTGATTATATATTTCGGCAGCTAGAGACGGATCAACTAATAAAGCAGCGGCAAATTGGTCACAATATTTTTCTTCTTTAGTTGGGCTTGGTAAATTATCAGATGAATGACGTATCGGTAGTTCGTTGGGGGTTATGCTATAAAACAAACTTTGACCGATCGCCTTAGCCACTCGGTAACGGACTAAAGCACGTTGTAAATCTTCGGGATCAGGTTTAACAAATTTTTCCCATTTCTCTTTTGGGACAGGTTGTTTATC
>JBEKIY010000008.1:0-12886 GCA_050011495.1 Saccharimonadales bacterium (SeqCode)
TTTATTTAGTGGGGATAACCAGTTATTAGTTCAAGATTACAATATTACTAATGAAGCCGGACCTACTGGTACTTCCATAAATGTTACATATAATCCACCAGTTGTAACAATATCAACTCCATCTACTACAACTACAAGTCCAACAACTTCCTCTTCAACTTCGTCGACTTCATCAATCCCGTTGCTTGTAAATTCGCAGTTTCAATATCAGGCAGTAACGGTAGGGCAAAATTTCAGTTGGAATATTAATATCACTGGCGGCACTCCACCCTATAATGTTGTAGTAAGTTGGGGCGATGGTTCTACGTCCACATACAGTTTTAGTACTGATCCGACGTTTACTATCAGCCATTATTATAAGATAGCGGGTAATTATGTTATTAAAGTCAATGTTAGAGATATTACCGGCAAAAATACTTTTTTGCAGTTAATAGGTATTATTCATGCGCCCATAGTTGGTCCAATATCATCTGGATCGGTTACATCTAAGTCTGTTGGCTCATCAGTATCGAAGGCAATTAGACATTATTCTTGGGTAGCATGGCCAAGTTATTTAATAATTGTTGCGTTAGTATTTAGTTTCTGGCTAGGGGAACGTGAGGAAATCAGTATTTTGACACGCCGTAAACGTCCAGCGCATCGGTAATCTGTTGTATCAGATATAAATTTGATATTTAATGTAATTTATTAAACAATTGATGATCTTTTCCACAATTTGCTACCTTAGCAACTTGTTGTGTTATGATATTTCTACAACATGTAATCTATATTAAAGTCTATTTAGTGATACAATATATATAGTCACCAGGGCATTGACTTTTCTATTTATAAATTATATAATTAGGTTAACCTAAAGAGAGATATTTGATAGGGAAGAAAATATGGCAGATTCAAAGACCACAAAACAACAGCTTAATATCGAGAAATGTGTTAACGATATTCTTGCTACAATTGATCGAGAAAGAGAACGAGCGATAATTTCGCGACGTTTTGGCCTTTTCGATAGGAAAGAAACTCTCGAGCAAATTGGTGAATTACTTGGCATTACTCGTGAGCGAGTTCGACAGCTTGAGAAAGCTGTTATTGTGCGTTTACAAGAAACTGGGACCAAATTACCAGATGTAATAGATCTACAGACCCAGTTTATTAAATACCTCGATGTAACAGGGAAGATTGCTCGAGTAAGTGATTTAGCTGCCAAATTTACTACTGAGGGTAGCCGGATTGATCAGTCTCGAATCGCATTCCTAGCTCATCTCTGTCCGGAATTATATGTTTTAGAAGAAAATGATGATTTTTATCACGCCGTAAGTATTAAAACTGTTTATGATGAACCGAAAATTAAGAAAGACATAGCTAAAATTATTGCAGTAATTAAAAAAATCGGTGAACCAGCCAATATCGACTCAATCGCCGAGAAAGCTGGAATAAAAGACAGCAAACAAGCCAATTCATTAGCTAGTGTTTCAAAACAGTTAGCTACATTAAATAACCGCTGGGGCTTAATTAAATGGCCTATGGTTAATCCTAAGAATATTCGCGATAAAATATACGTTATTCTCAAAGAGAACGGTAAGCACATGCATTTTAACGAAATTGCTAAAACAATTAAGAATTCAGACTTTAAGCGTAAAAACGTTACCACTCAAGCCATTCACAATGAGCTTATTAAAGATGATCGCTTTGTGTTAATTGGCCGCGGTATCTATGCCTTAAAAGAATGGGGTTATAGTAAAGGTACGGTTGCTGATATTATTACCAAAGTCCTAAAAGATGCTGGTCAACCCTTACACCGTGACGAGATCGTTAAGCGAGTTCTCAAAAGTCGATTTGTTAAAGAGACTACTATTTTACTTAACCTTCAAGGTAAAACCCAATTCAAACGAGTTGCTAAGGCAACCTATGATATCGCTGATGCTCCAGTGAAAGCTAAAAAAGCAGCCTAAAGGGCAGGGTTATAAAGTTTCATATCTGTTGGACCCCTGTTATTTTTAATAACGAAATATAAGTACTAATCTTTGTTATATATAAGATTTATTAATTATAATTCATATACTATTTGTTATTTATTTATCAAAAATACTCAGCAGCAAAAGTGACCAGAACATTTTACGAACATTTTGAAATGATTTAAATTATTTAGGTGATTGAAGCATTTCAGGCAATTATGTTTTTTTATGATCGATTGTGTGTTGAGTGGGGAGATAGAATATTTATATTTTTAAATTTAATTACCAGCAAACTCGGGCGGGAAGCGTATTCCAATACCCAATCAACATATTGATAATTAGTCGCACAATGTATATTTTACGACTTCTTTATATAATTAAAAGTTGTAATGTAACTCATCTATTGCAGGGGAGCATGTGTGGTAATTAGCCAATATATTAATATTTTATTAACGATTACTGTGTTATTGTCGCTGGTCATTTACTTGTTTGATAACAGATGTATTTTAACCAAATTAGCTATAGCGTTTAGTTCTTTTGTCGGTACGCTAGTCATATAAACATCATTTGACTTATCCACAGTTTTATTGTGAAAAGAATTTGCATTTCTTAAAAATAATATTATAACATATTTTTTAATCCCCTTGCCTTGCTTTGTTATAAATATTATTTTTTCTTAATATTCAGTATCAACTACATTAATTTCGTAAAATAAATAATTAATACATATGAACAAATTACGAACTTGGAGAAGAGACGTGGGGTAGTCTCAACTATTAATCCAGAATTAATAACAGTACACCGTGATTTCACTATTTAATAATTTATATAGTTTGATTTTTAGAATAATAAATATATTGTCCAGACATTTTTAAAATACCCTGCTCTACGGATTGATGAGTATATTATTTATAAAATACTCTGCCTAAAATTCTGGCATCAACATATTGAGTTGGTGTAATATGGTTGCTTATTAGATAATTTAGGGTTGCAAAGTAGGTACCGATTTGAACGTTAGTTGTTGAAGGATCGGCTAGATTAAACTTAACAAAGTAAGGTTGTCCAGTTATATAAACATCTAATTCCCTTGACGCTACTGGTAATACCATTGATTGAATACCAATCTTATGCGTTTTGAATTGTGCGGCTACAGTGAGAATAAAGTTTACGTCTGATGGAGCAAGTACTTGTTTGCCAACTTGGGCCAATAGCGCGGTTTGATCGTTTACAACTGGTATGGCCAAATCAGGTATAAAGTTAGCAGTTACCGGCCTTAAAGTTATACCATTCGGACCAATCAAATAATGCTGGTTTGTTTGATCGTTTAATATAATTGCCGGGTAGACTGGGCTAATTACTACCTTCAATTTCGAACCGATAAGCGGTACTTGGACAGAAACGGTCGACAATTCAGGAAATTCTTGCAATAATTCATTGTCTATTTTTGTAGTATTAATGGTTGCTTTTGTTCGGTTAGCGATTGACTTGCTAAGCAAATTATCGGCTGCTTGTTGATATGAAATTGTTGGGTGCATGTAAATACCAGATATTCTAGTCAAATTGATTGTCGAGATACTGACAGTGCTTGATAATATCAAGTCATATATAAGTAGTCCTAGAAGCAAAATAACAATTATTGATACTTTAAATTTACGTTGAATTACAAATTGTTGTTTTGGCCGAATATCTCGTTGTGCAACACCCAGGGTATCAAAAGTTTGACGAACTGGTTTATTTTCTCTATAAGAACGAGATTTGTAATACGTATAAATATTTTGACGTTCCGGTGAATTCCGCTGCGGTTGCCGATTAGAATCTAATTCGGTTGGGGTTTTCTTTTTAAACATAGATTCCGCCTTAAGCCTTTTTTACCGATAAAATTATCTGGGCAAGTTCAGCTGCAGATTCTGGATGAGCGAGTTTGTGTAGATTATCACCTAGCTTTTGTCTAGCCACTGCTGAATCTAGCAGCGTCGCAATAGTTGATTCAAGAGTACCCGGCTGTTTTAGATCGTCTTCGGAGACAACTTTAACCGCTCCCTGCTCTGCTAGTAAATGAGCATTTCTAATCTGATGGCCAGCGGTTAGATGTGGGTTTGGAATTACGATGCAAGCTTTTCCCTGCACTGCAAATTCGGCCATACTAGTTGCTCCGGCTCTTGTAATAACTAAATCAGCAGCACCGCTATAAAGATGCATATCATCTAAATAGTCTCTAACAATTACTCTTTGCCGTTTATCTATAGATAATATAGAGTTGTATCGCTGAGATAAAGCGTGCTCCAATTTCCGACCGGCGGCATGGACGATAGCTAGTTGCGAGTAATGTCTTAATAATTCCAACGAAGCTTGGGCTACGGCATTATTCATGCTATCAGCCCCTAAACCGCCGCCCGTGATAAATATTAGTTGTTCATACTTAGACAAACCTATTTTGTCTCGGAACTGCTTTTGGGTGGCAGTTGTAACATATTTATAATCTGATCTGACTGGCACTCCTACGGTGTGGGTCTTGGCAGTAGGATACTTCTTATAAATTTCTTTTGGCAATGCCACAGCGTGAGCACTAGCCCAACGAGCAATAATTTGGTTAGCTAATCCTGGTATGGCATCCGAATCGTGCGTTACGTAAGGAATATGCAACCAGGCAGCTGTTAAGCCAACAGGCACACCGACGTAAGCTCCTTTGATAAATATAATGTCTGGTCTTAATTTGCGCAGCAGTCGCCAACTTTCAAAAATACCAATTATGACTCTGTAGGTATCTCGTGTATTTTTCGTAATTGTTGGAATGTCATATAGCTGACGAAGCTTGTGAATGTGATAGCGGCGAAACTTCCCTGCTCTTATGGCATAACTAATATCTATGTCCGAATTTTTAGCAATGGTTGTATTAAAATCATCTCCCCTTTGGCCAATATAAATAATCTGGCAGCTTGGTTTGAGCCGTTTCAATTCTCTAGCGACTGCCAATAACGGGGTTATATGGCCCCCGGAGCCGCCGCCTGTCAGTACGATTTTCATCGCGGTAATTCCCCTCTGATTTATTTGTAATCGGTACATTATAAGTTGTATGACGGGAGACTTGGAAAACTAGTCCCATCGCTGCCATAATAAAGACAACGCTGGTGCCACCATAACTAATAAATGGTAAGGTTATGCCTTTCAATGGCAATAAACCTATCATAGCACCAATATTGATCAACGTTTGCACGCTTAGCCAGGCTAGGACGCCCACAACTAACAATCGACTAAAATCATCAGGTGTTCGTTCAATAATGTTCTTAAGCCTATTAAATAACGCTACAAACAAAGCTAATAAGACAATTGAGCCAATGAAACCAAATTTTTCGGCATATATGGCGAATATAGAGTCATTCCCGGATTCGGGCAAATACCCATATGCTTCAACGCTCCGACCAAGTCCAAGTCCGATTGTCCCACCCGAACCGACCGCAATTAGCGCTTGGCAGGCTTGTAATCCTGATCCTTGACAATTTTGAGTAGGATGTAAATAAGTAGTTAATCGCTCGCGGCGATAAGGTGAAGACGATATAGCTAAAATTGTGCCGATAATAATAATTGCTGCTATTATGGTAATTCGTTTAAAGGGCAAACCTGCAATGTAGGCCATCATGCCAATCATCACCGCTAAAACGCCAGTCGACCCTAAATCGCTTTGCCTTATTGCCACTACAAGTCCGATCAACAATACGATTGATAAAAGTATAATTAGGGTCCTACGAGTGGCAATTGTTCCCTTTCGAATGCAATCGGCAAGATAAATTGCCAGCCAG
This sequence comes from Saccharimonadales bacterium (SeqCode), assembly GCA_050011495.1. Classification (GTDB taxonomy): domain Bacteria; phylum Patescibacteriota; class Saccharimonadia; order Saccharimonadales; family UBA4665; genus DATKGQ01. The sequence goes on from JBEKIY010000008.1 coordinate 5,747, forward strand.
ACTAAGATGGCAAATTTCAATAGTTCAACAGATTGGAATGAAAAACCACCTAAACGTAGCCAGCGATGAGCTGGATACTGGGCATTAACTGGCATTACTAAAGCCGTAAATGTAACTAAGATTGATAGAACAATTAATGGCTTGCTAAGCAATCGCCACCTACGAAGAGGTATTTGGGCAACAATAAAAAATGCGATGATACCAAGAAGGACAGCTATAACCTGCTTATAGGCATAGTAATTTGAGCTGACACCGTTAACAAGACCTAGGGCTGGACTAATAGCATAGACTACCACCAACCCGATTACGAGTAATATCAAGCATAGAACAAACAACCAATAATCAGGCTTGTGACGACGAGGCAGACTACTCAAAGTTTCTGTGGCTATGTGCCGCCGTGTACGCGTTTCCATACAGCTTTAGCCTTTTATAAATATTTGCCAATTAGGAAGATAAAAAGTCCAAGTACGGCAGCTATTTGACCTATAACCCAAAATCTCATAGTAATTTTAGTTTCTGGCCAGCCACTAGCTTCAAAATGGTGATGAATCGGTGCGGCTTTAAATATTTTTTTGCCGTGTCGAAGTCGCTTAGAAGTAATTTGCAATATAGTGGAACCCGCCTCAACAACAAAAACTATCCCGATTAACGGTAAGAGGATTACGGTATTTGTAAGCATAGCGACAACTCCTAGGGCCGTACCCAAAGCGAACGAGCCAACATCCCCCATAAAGAATCGAGCTGGATAAATATTAAACCAAGTATAGCTAAGCAAAGCGCCGACAATACATAGACAAAAAGCTGCTACCCCAAAACGACCTTCTACGGCCGCAATAATAGTATAAACACTAAAAGCAGTTGAGGCTAAACCTCCCGCTAAACCATCTAAACCATCAGATATGTTAACGGCATTGGCCGTTGCTACTACTACTAGTACAAATAGCAAGATAATTCCCCACCCCAGGTGAACATTGCCATACATAAATGGAATATGAATATTGACGGCTCCTAATTTAAAGTAGAACCAAAAGCCCCCAATTAGTGCAACGAGAGTAATTAGTAGAAATTTAATTTTTGATGGTAACCCTGCAACCCCTTCGCCGTGTCCTCTTAAGTTGATTACGTCATCAATCAAACCAACAATAGCCGCACCAGCAAAGGCAGTTAGGGGCAACCAAGTCTGTGAGCGGCTAAAATTTGCTACTAAAGTAACTATTACGACAGATAATACAAAGATGATTCCGGCCATTGTTGGAACGTGACGTTTAAGCTTTGCAGCCTGCAATTGATTAACAACTACTGCGACTTCCCCAGTGGTAGCGGTAGTGCGAGGTTTTTTCCACCATCTATAGCGATACGCTAGACCTGTATAGATCGGTGTAATAAGCATGCTGACCAAGAAACTCATTAGTCCAAGAACAACAATTCGTTCTAAATTATGGGTACTAAAAATAATTTGGAGAGTGGAGTGCATATTTTATGGATTTATTTTTTCATTAGCTTTTCTGATTATACATCTTTAAGGCGATTTTGGGGCAACATATCCATCATTTATAAGCATGTGCGCTAGATCTGCGAAAACTGGTTGTCCGCCATAAGCACCAGCATAACCGGGAACTGTTGGCTCGATATTAAACACGACTATTAAGTACTGTACTTTATCCCCACCGACAAAACCAATGTAAGTACCGTTATATAAATTAGGGTAATAACCACCGGTCGGAGACGCAATTTGGGCTGTACCAGTTTTGCCGCCAACGATATAATTCGGGCTAAAGTTCATAAACGAGAACCCTTCATGATAGTAGGTAGTTACGACGTTCTCTAGTAATGGAACCATTTCCGAGCCAATGTTCGGACCAACAACATGCGTTTCAAGAATTTTTGGTTTATTAATAGTCGCTATACCGTCAGCAGAGATAGTTTGATCGACAAGTGTCGGTTGATAGTAAGTCCCACCGTTCAAAACACTGCTAAAAGCCGCTCCTAATTGTAGAGCAGTTAAAGTTACACCTTGGCCAAAGGCAGTATTGGCATAGGTTAAGTCAATGGCTGGTTGACTTAGATCAGCGGGCGGAACATAACCTGATGCTTCATATCCTTGTTCGATCCCAGTTGTTTGGCCAAGTCGGAAACGATTAACCATATAATTATGCCAAGTCTCAATAGCTTTGGCGTTTATTTGGCCACCACCCATTTGCATTAACATCCAGGTAGCACCGGTATTTAGTGATAGCGATAATATACTGGCAATACTTTGCACGCGTGGACCACCGTCTTGCTCAATATCAGTTATATTAAAACCATCAACTACCCAGTGTGCCGGGTCGTAAAAAGTAGTATTTGGCTGAATAACGCCTTGATCAAGTGCGGCAGAAGTAGTTAATGTTTTCATTGATGATCCAGGTTCAATTGGATTATCAACCGCGGCATTAAGAAAGAGCGTCGGATCGGTAACGCTTTCATAATCGCTTGGATTATAGGTTGGATAATTAGCCATGGCTTTAATTTGACCAGTGTTGGGGTCCATAATTATAGCGCTAAGCAAATGTGATTTGGTATTTTTTGCTTCATTTTGCAGAATGGTCTCCATTTGGGTTTGCATACCCATGTCGAGCGTTAAGACTACGTTGTCGCCAGCAACTGGTTGCGTTTCGATGTTGCCACTACTAGCTACAAGTGGCACTCCATTAGCATCGGTTATAGCTTTTAAAGTCCCTGGGGTGCCGGATAATTCAGTATTAAGTGCTTGCTCAACACCATACTCACCTTGCCCACTGTCGTTAACAAAACCGAGTAATTGTGAAGCAATACTCCCTTGAGGGTAGGTTCGATAGTCCAATTCCTGAGTACCGATACCAGGTAATTTGTAATTTAATATAGCGTGGTTCTGAGCGGCAGTTAATTTATAGCCCAATACAACGTAGCGAGTATTTTTAGTAAGCATCTCGGTTTGAAAAGTCGCAGCATTACCGCCAATAACACTAGTAACAATTGAGGCGTCTTTAGACACGTTTTTTACCATCGTTGGATCGGCATATAGGGTATATAGGGGTTGATTAAGGACAATTGGCACGATGGTATTGCCTTCGTGAGCTTCAATGATACCTCTGGTGGCTGGTATTTGATATTGTTTAAGTTGGTTGCTTAAGGCAGCAGTATGATAATACTGATAGTGGATTACTTGGACATAAAATAAGCGAATGCCAAAAATAACCATAATTATAAAAAGAACAGCGTACCAAATTTGCGTACGTCGAATTGCTTTAGTCACTGTAGAAAGTCGATGAGCATCCATGTCCAACTAGTATAAACTAGTTTACCGTGCTACTGGGCGCAACAGGAACAAGAGCTTGAGCAACCGAACTTGATTGGACACGACTGACAGCCTGGAGTTCAGCAGAAGTAACTTCTAAATTATTATTCTGTTGCTCGAGTTGGGTTTGTTGTTGGCGCAAGCCATTGATTTGATAACCATAAGCATTAGTTTTGGTTACTTGTGTTAGATAAAGCAGCCCCAACAAACACGCTAAAATAACCAATATACTAACGTTGGTTATAGGCCCCATTCGACGACTACTGCTTCTAAACGCAATGGCGTTTTGGTGTCGACTCGCGAACATATTTCGACGACCTTGAGCTAGTGAGTTTGAATATGTCATATTTTTGTGTTTCTTTTTGTTTTATTTTGGTGAGGCGATGTTATCTCGATGACAACACCGCCTACCACCTTTTGGCTATAAAGCCTTCAAGTAAAGTCACATGACTTTTACCCTGACTTTATAGGTTCGGGAGCTGCTTTTTACCTGTATAGGCACGGTAGCTTCCCTTTCTATTTTTTATTTTAACGGCGGCACGTAGTTTTGCGCTACGGGCACGCGGATTAATAACAAGTGAATTTTTATCGCACGTGATCGGATGTTTCGTCAGTAATTCAAGTTCGGCATCGTATTTTTGGCCACTTCGTTCCTGGAAAACCTGTTTTACTAATCTGTCTTCCAGACTATGGAAACTGATTATTACAATTCGACCACCGGGTGCAAGTAAATCTATCCAAAGCGGTAAGCTGTCCTTAATCTGGTCTAGTTCTTGGTTTACAGCGATTCGTAAAGCTTGAAAAGTTTGAGTAGCTGGATGGATTTTTTGGCGTCCGGTAAAAACCTTAGCGACAATGGTAGCTAAATGCTGCGTGGTGTGGATTGGTCGGTTGCGAACAATGTTGCGGGCAATTTTGTATGCTTTAGGTTCTTCGCCATAATCTGCAATAATTTTTGCCAGCGTTGTTTCGCTAAAAGAATTAACTATGATATCAGCAGTTAATTGTTGCTGCTGATCCATACGCATATCAAGCGGACCATCAACCCGAAAACTGAAGCCACGTTCCGGTGAATCAAGATGTAGGGATGATACGCCAAGATCAGCTAGTACCATATCAAACTTTTCGCCACTGGAATGTAGTTCCTTGCTAATAGTGAGGAAATCACTGTGGATGATTTGGACACTACTTGGCTTAAAGATCTGTTTAAGATATTCGACCGCTGTTTGATCGCGGTCAACCAGCACTGCCTTTTCGGGAGACAAAGTCCTTTTTAAGACAGCTCCAGCGTGGCCGCCATAACCTGCAGTCAAGTCTAAATAGCTTTCCCCTTTTTTAGGAGAAAGATATATTAGAGTTTCTTCAAGCAAAACCGGAATGTGTTTTATTTGTTCGTTTTTCATTTTTGTTTTTGTTTTTGCAAGGTCACCTAATCAGCAGCCAACTTTTTGTTTTTATGAGTTTTTGTTTTTGTGTAATGGTCAAGCGTGTTATTGGAAGTGTTATAGGTAGAGACCTTGATAACTTCCGACTCTTGACTATCAAGTTTTGAGAGACTTATGTGTGAGGTGGAGTTTTGGGAGGTGTTTTAAAAAAGGTGCGAGGGTTATTTAAGTGGTTACCCTGTCCACTTGTTGACTGCCAATTAGCTAATCTCGAATCATTATTGATCCGATTGTTTTTTAGCTACCTAATTGTTAAGGTGCCTTTAGTATTAACTGCCCCGCATCAGCCGCCAGTATTTACCTACTCTGACAGCCACAAGATCATGCTTTATGCCCGCATAGTTCAGCAAATGCTGTTCTAGCGTTATACGACCCTGTTTTTGGTCCAAGGCACTTTCCGTTTTACCGGTTCGAAACTGAACATTGAGATCGGCCGTCTTTTCGTCCAGGATATTACCCTGAAGTAACGGTTCGACTTCTTTGTCCCATACGTTCCGAGGATAGACATGGAGATACTTTTTGAATCCCCTTGTTATTACTACTCCGCTCGCAAACTCGATTCGAAGTTCGGTCGGTATTGTTAACCGATGCTTGTCGTCTAGCTTGCGCTGGAAATAGTCTACCTTGGCCATTGGATCAGTTAATTTACTAGTGGTTTTTGTTTTATTTGGTTAATCTTTTTTGGATTACCCACGATTACCCACTTACATGAATATACTACCCAAAGTTACCCACAGCAAGTACATTCTTTAATATTCAGTGGTGTTTATAACACCACTTATCCACAGAAAATTAACTTATAGCTAGTTATCCACAATATGTGGTGCTTATTTAAAAATGGCTACACTAGATTATTTAAGCTTTATGATTATTCGGTGTTACCTGAAAGTATACGTTTTGATCGTTATTTTCTAATACTGAAGCGTTAATTCTAGATGTGGTACCAAATTGAATTTTATCTCCGACCATAACGTTGCCAGCATTTTCTTCATTACCCGCGTTTTGTTCTAGTTGATTGGTAGTTGCTTGCGTATCTGCGTCTGTAGCATTCTTGCCTTCTGCTTTTTCAACAGCAGTACTTACACCCCATAAATTTGAACCAGCACCCATGGTTGCTGTTACTTCATCTGCGCCTTTACCCCAAGGTGTAACTGCGGAGACGGGAGCCTTAGGAGTTTCCGGTGCCGTTACGTGACCAATAACCGCAACACCGCCAGCAGCGGCTGCAATAGCTGCAACAATAGCCGCACCTTTTTTAGATTTTGATTTTTCTGGAGTTCTTGATGGATTCATGCTTTATACATTAGCATTATATACCTATAATGTCAACTATATTTTTTACTTCACATCAATTGCTTCCCCGTTTTCAAGAACTATAACTTTAATTGACGAACTACTATTTAAAATTTTAGCTATAAAATGCGGGTCACCTGGGAAATAATCATAGTGTATTGGTATCACAGTATGACAACCAAGATCATTAATAAACTGATAGATATCGTGCGGGCTGATATCTGGTCCGGCAATTGGGACAGCTGATGAGTCAACTTTTAAGTTATTTATCTCAATACCATCACCGGGATGAAAAAAAGTCTTATTAATTATAAAGCCGGTGTTTTGCGGCCCAGCGCTACCATTTACCATTTTGCAATGAGGTAGCTCGAAAGCTTTAATGGCAAAACCGGCAACATCTAATTCTTCGCCATTTTTTATTACTATACTTACTATATCGTCCAAAAGATTAGCGGTACTTTGATTACCGACAATCGGTATATTCTTGCCGCTTACCAAAGATTTAATAAATTCTGGATCAGCATGATCGACATGCTCATGAGTAATTAATACCCCATCTAGCGGTAGCATATCGGCTGGTTTATAGCGTTGAGATACCAATGAACCCGGATCTATAATTAGACGTCTATCATTATGCTCAATTACTAAACAACTTTGAGGGTATTTAGTTACTTTCATTACTAAACCTCCTGAATATTACATTAGTTTAAACTTAACTGCTTTTATTGGCAGTAATATTCACGACAGTCGTTCGATGACTTGGTCAACACTCAGGCGTTCCTGTTTGGTAGTATCCCGATCTCTAAGTGTAACTGTATTGTCTTCTAAGGTTTGAAAATCAATAGTAACGCAATACGGCGTGCCAATTTCGTCTTGACGGCGGTATCTTTTACCAATATTACCGTTATCATCCCATATGACTAGGCCGAATTTTTCATGTAGTTGCCGAAAAATTAATTTAGCTCTTTCAGTTAATTCAGTTTTATTTTTAAGTAATGGAAAAACTGCTAACTTTACGGGGGCAAGTTCAAATGGCAATTTAAGATAGATGCGCTTTTCGCCGTTAACTTCATCTATACAATAAGC
>JBEKIY010000009.1:0-12230 GCA_050011495.1 Saccharimonadales bacterium (SeqCode)
TTTTAAATAATCAGGTGTCCAAACATAAAAACCTATTCTTTTTTTTAAAACAGCGATCTCGAAGCTAAGTTTCTCGCGCCTGGCACTACTAAACATACCATTACTTGGCATTGTCAGTAGACCGTGTAGCGAAGCAAACATTTGTTCGGCGGCTAATTCTTTTTTTTCGTTAGTACGTGGCACCTGTAAAAGCAGCACGACTCCATCACTGGATCGTTCATCGGTATTATTATTTTTTGGATTAAGTATGCTCATAATCTATCATCAAATATTTTAACAGCCACTGCTTTATTGTCCCACTTCATCAGATTAAAATATAGGGTCCACCAGTTAAGCTTAATATAGTGCCGCTGCTTTCGGCATAGTTGAGCCTTTGAGAATTTCCTCAGCTTCAGAAGCGTCAACAGTTTCCTTCTCCAGTAGGCGGTCTTTGAGGGTATCCAGTTTATCCCGGTTAGCTTTAATAACTATCCTAGCCCGGTTAGCTGCTTCAGTAATTAAGTTTTCAACTTCATCGTCTATAACTTTCGCTGTCTCATCGGAATATTCCCGCTCATGAACTAGGCGTTCAATCATAATACCTTCGTCGGTATGAAACACCTGATCCCGCAATTTCTTACCCATTCCCTGGTTAACGATCATGTCCCTCGCTAATTCAGCCGCTTTTTGCAGGTCATTACCAGCTCCGGTAGTTACCCGATCATGCCCATAAACAATTTCTTCAGCTATTCTGCCACCAAGCATCCGAGCCAACACGTCTTTATATTCAATAATTGAATGGTAACTTTTATCTTCGGGTGGGATAAACCAAGTTACGCCACCGGTGCCACCTCTAGGGATAATTGTTACTTTGTGGACCATATCACTATCTGGTAAGACATGCCCAACCAGCGCATGTCCTGACTCATGGTAAGCCGTTAACTCTTTCTCTTTGTCGCTCATTACCTTACTCTTGCGTTCCGGTCCGATGGCGACTTTTTCAAAAGCTTCAGTTACGTCTATATTATTAATCTTGTCGTGGTTTTTTCTGGCCGCTATGATGGCAGCCTCGTTAGCAATATTAGCTAGATCAGCTCCTGATGAACCAGCTGATTTAGCGGCTAACGAATCAAGATCAACATCTTTATCCGTTGGTTTAGCAGCAAAGTGAACTTCTAAGATTGCTTCGCGGTCTTTACGGTCAGGCAAGTCAATATCTACCCGACGGTCAAAACGGCCAGGACGCAGCAATGCTGGGTCAAGTACATCGGCTCGGTTAGTGGCAGCCATAACGATAGTATTCTGCCCCTGTTCAAAGCCGTCCATTTCCACCAAAATTTGATTTAGGGTTTGTTCACGTTCATCATGTCCACCGCCCATGCCAGAACCACGACGTCGGCCGACGGCGTCAATTTCATCAATAAAGATAATACATGGGGCATTCTTTTTGGCTTTGGCGAATAAGTCGCGAACCCGTGAGGCTCCCACTCCAACAAACATTTCCACAAATTCTGACCCGGAAATACTAAAGAAAGGGACATTAGCTTCACCAGCCACGGCACGGGCTAACATTGTTTTACCAGTTCCGGGTGGACCAACTAATAAAACGCCTTTTGGTATACGAGCGCCAACTGATGAAAATTTCTTCGGGAATTTCAAAAATTCAACAATTTCCTGTAAATCTTGCTTGGCTTCATTGCTACCGGCTACATCTTTAAAACTTACTTTATCCTTTTCGTTACCATATAGTCGAGCGCGGCTTTTCCCAAAACTTAAGGCTTGATTACCTTGCCCTTGAGCGCTGCGCAGCATCCAGAAGAAAAGTAGCCCGATAATAACAATTGGCAAGACATATTCAAGGCCAAGCGTTAGCCAAGCAGAGCCGGTACTAGTTGAAGTATATTCAATAGTGGTTTTACTGAAATTAAAACCGATGGCTTTTAGGCTGGTGTTTGGATCAGTATATGCTTTTAATGTAGCCTGGCTTTGACCTTTAAGGGTGATATCCAGCTCATTACCGTGAACAACAATTTCTTGGTATTTCCCACTGTTAGCACTGCTAATAGCTTGGGTTAGGGGAATATTTTTTAAACTGCTGGGCTGACCGTAGGCGGCAAAAATAATTAATGCCAGCAATACAACTAAGGCAATAAAACCGGCGTTTTTAAATCCTCGGCGATTGGTATTTGATGGTCGTCCTTGGTTTGGGCGAAAAGGTTTATTATCCATAACAGATGATTATACTAGACGTTTTTAGTTTTAGCTAGCGGTCTCGGGACTTGAGTGCTAAATAATACTTATTTACCGCTATTACCTCGTTTTTGTTAACATCTAATAGCTTACCGGGCGTGGCTGTTTTTAAGTTGGCGGCTAATTGTTCCAGCCGTTTTCGATTAATATTTGAAACATTATTTGATGATAACCATCTGGCTAAAATCTCTTTCGACACCACAAATGGCAAGGCCACAAACCATTGTCGATTAAGATTTTTTGATTTAATGTAACAATTAATTAAATTATCAATAATTGAATCAATTTCATCATTTAATTTCGCTTCAGTTTGAATTAATGTTAAAAATTGATTTTTGTTAGTTTTAGAGGCTTGGGCTAATTGATGCCTAATCTTATTTCTTAAATAATTTTCATTATAGTTAGTAATATCTTCGCGCCACGATAAATTATGCTTTAAGGCGTAATTAACTAATTCAGTCTTTGTAAATGCTAACAGCGGCCGTTTAATAGTTGCGGTTGAACGCAATGAACTAAGGCCGCGCCGATTTGTTCCCCTAACTAGGTTTATGATCGCCGTTTCGATACTATCATCCTGGTGATGGGCAGTAATAATGGCGTCGGCATGATACTCGTGCATAGTTGACTTTAGAAAAGCATAGCGAGCATTACGAGCAGTTTCTTCGCTAGTGACTGGGCCAAGTTTAGCCTCTTTACAAACACATGCCAATCCATAGTATTTTGCTAATTTTTTCACAAGCAGACAATCTTTATGTGAGTCCTTACGAATACCATGATCAAAATGAGCAACAATTAGATCAAGGTCAGTTTGTTTACTAAGCATATCAAGCAATACGACAGAGTCAACGCCGCCACTAACGGCAACTATGTATCGACCTGGAGATATATGTAAAGTTTGCATTATGATTACTATCTTAACTTAATAGGTAAAAGACAGGAAATATGCTACATTTTTATAGCTTAATATATTTTGTTAATTATCTATAATAGTTAAGTAGTTATTGCGAGTAACTTAAATCTTAAATTTATGGCGGTGTAGCTCAGTTGGTTAGAGCGCGGGACTCATAAGCCCGAGGTCGTAGGTTCAATCCCTACCGCCGCTACCATAGCACTTTTTTCATCATTATTTTCACTTATTTCTTCCAATAACATATAAGAGTCTATCTGCTTGGTGGTTCCAAACCCAGTTTCAAAGTCGTAAGGGATTCCAGACGGAAACAGTAACTTCTGAATTACCTGTCTACTTCTTGTGCTTGCTTGGTTCCAAAAGATGTCAGGTGTCTTAATGAAGGTCATGGAATCATCTACAATCTGTTCTTTTTCTTTAACGTAAGCGTCCATTTCTACCTTCTCCTGCTCTAATATTTCAATTTTCTCATCTATACGTTTAAGTTGCTCATCTCTGTCTTTCTCTGTAATCTTGTCCGCTATGAACTTCTCGTTAGTAGAAAATCGTAGTTCTTTATGAACTTCAATATCATGGTTAATCTGTCTCGCATTTTTAAGTGCCTCTCCGTACTCATCGTTCCAAGCCCTTAGAACAAGGTTCTTGTATAGCCTTGTGATTCCAGCATTTAGTGGACGTTTAGCTTCAAGTAGTTCCCTAAATTCTTTATGGATTACATCAACATCTCCACTAACCACTTTTCTACCAGTAATTTTCTGCGTACAGGTTGGACGACTACAATGATATTTTTGATAATGACCGCCGTTACCGTGAGGTGTACTTGCACTTAGGTACTGATGACAATTTGTGCATAATAACGTTCCTCGTAAGGAGTATAAGTCGTCTCCTGTTATCACAATCACCTTTTTATTTTTATTGATAATTTCTACGTTTTTAAGAATTATTTCCTCGTCAACAAGTGGGGTGTGTCTACCTTTTATTATCTTGTCGCTCAACTTATTTTTGGTATAACCAGCGTAGAACAAGTTTTTAAGGATTTTCTTCATGGCTTCACTAGACTTTGGTTTACCAGACTTAGTTTTAATGCCCTTTTCAAAAGCTAGACGAGACATAGCTGCAACGGTATATATGCCAGTTGAAAACTCGGTAAGTAAGAAACGAATAGTATCAGCATACTTATCATCAATCACAACTGACTTGTTGACCTTCGTATAGCCTATTGTAGCGCTGTGAGGCCATTCACCTTGCTCCACTCTCATTCTCATGCCAGTAAGGCTTCTAATGGCTCTGATTTCATTATCAAACTGCGCTGCTGCTGCCAGTATAGCTTCAAGAAATCTGCCAACTGGGTCATCATCAATAGGTTCGGTCACAGAAATAATCTTTACACCGTACTTTGCAAGCGCCACCTTAATACCATAGTAATCCCCAAGATTTCTGGCTAATCTGTCAATCTTCCAAATGTACAGAAAATCTATTTTACCCTTGTTGTCTTGGACAAATTTGAGCATTCTTTGTAGCGCTGGACGGTCTAAAAATTTTGCTGATTCACCTTCATCTCTGAACACATTTGCGTCTGGTACGATTATTCCTTGCTCACCCTTACGGGCAAACGCTTTGCATTCCTTTTCTTGGTTTGGAAGGCTCAATCCTTCAGTTTGTTCTTTAGAAGACACACGGATATAGATAATTCCATTGTTCATGGAACCATTATACTTCTATACTAGATATTTTTGTATCTATATTTTAGTTATTTTGGAACTCTTTGACTGAACAGCTTCAGTCGCAACAACGTTTAGAAGAACAACTATTTGCTCAACCTCACTATCGCTAAAAGTTCTGTAGGATTTACCAAGAAGTTTTCTAGCTTCTTTCACGCTAATAACAGGAGTGGGAGTCATTACCCTAAGACCCTAACTAACCAACTAAACCCTTTGCGACACAGTAGAACGACACTGTCATTAACAGAGGAATTGTAATAAGTTCAGTTAGGTCGGGTTATCGCTCCCGTCTGCTTGGTATGATGAAACATATCCTCACAGTGCAACAACACACCTTTGTGAAGCCCTCAAGAGGCTTTAGAGAGCCGTAAGTACAACAGCTAACCCTAGACAGTGACTACGGCATACTATCTTGGTTAGAGTATTAGTAGGCAATAGTAGAGCTACAGTTAGTGAGCTTGACTCATCTATTAACCACTAGCATATCAAAGGACATGGAGACTATCAATAAAATATTGTTGTATTATTATCACGCTTGTTGTTTAGCTTCAGCTATAGCTTCCACTTGATAGGTGTTACTTGCAGTAAAACGGTACAGTTTTGGTCAACTTTTGGTACTAACCATGCCACACATCTTGGTGAGTAGTTGTCAGTGGCTCAATTTCATAAGGCTTAGTTACTGGCTTTGATTTAAATTGTACGGTGTAGGCTTCACCCCTTAGTTTTTCGGTTAAAGTGTCCAACATTTCAAAGAGTTTTACAGTTGGTATATCTTTTAATCCACGCTCCTTAATCTCAGTTCTAACAGCCTCTAACTGCTCTGCCCAGAGCTGCAAGCGGTGCTGTTGCCCAACTTTGTATTGCTCATTTAAGGCTTCGTAGGTTATTGCTCTGCGGTTCTCTATTTCAGGTTCAGCGTCCTTCGCCCAGTTAATCAGGGTAGTTTTACTGACCTTTAATTCTTTGGCAATCTTAGAATAGCTAACGTTTTCAACTCGTAGCTCTATGAACTTCTGAAATTGCTTAAACTCTGTTGCCACTTGAAAAATATCCTCATTTATATTATAACAGTAACAATATGTCTATACCAGATACGGCTGTGGGTCGCTTTTGTACCTATTCGGCTGAATTAATAGCTGATAGAAACCAATATCAAGATACTTTATTAAGTGTCTCTGAAGATGTTGCAACCCAAAGCTACCTACTAGGACAGTCCAAGACCCGAATTGCAGCTATGGGTCTACTAGTAAAACAGGTTTACGATATGGCTCATATTGAAGACTCTGACTACGGTGAAGGCAGAGAAAATGCTGCAAGTCTAGGGGGTTTAGCGCTTCTGCTCACCGATATTGTTGATGACCAAGTTGATATTCCTGATATGCCACTTGAAGAAAAGTTCCGATACTTAGACCAAGGTATGAGTAGTCTTTTATATGGTGAAGTTGCGCCACCAGAAACGGCTTACGCTGCAAACGGCAATATACAGGCTATGAGAGCTTCTTTTGACCTTGCAACCTACTTACATCAAAGGCTATCAGACTTAGGTGGCATAGAGTCGTTGAGCGCTGTTATAGAGCCATTAGTAGACGACATTAAAGAACAATTTACTAGCAGAGACCTAGCAAGACAACTAACCCTAACAAGAGCAATCGGTGCAAACTGTGGTGTTATAGCAGCAGTAGCAACCGAGTCAGTTGACGGCACTGATTATCCTAGTCTTATTGAGGCAGCTAGAGGTATTGGGGGCTATGCCCAGTGTCTTGATAATGCCTATGAGATTAAAAAAGATATTACAGAAGGCTCAGTTTCTTATGCGACTCTACTACTAGACCAACAAGGTAATAATGCTAGGAACCGTAGAGCTGCTAGAGACGTGCTAACCAAAGAGGCTCAACTGTCATACGAGGAAGGTGGAGTATTATTAACTCATAGACAATCAGTTATATATGCTGCTGCTAAAAGGTTGATTGAAGTGAAGTATAAAATATATGGTCGCTTAACGGACTATCAACCAAGATTTAGTCTACCTGCAATAGCTGGTTTAGAAGGAGCCACTAATGCCACAAGTACAAACTAACGAATGGGTTCATAGTGGCTTGCGCCGTAAACGAGATGTTCTGCTTGCTGCTTCGGTACTTCCACTAGCAGCACCACTAGGCTCTACGGGTCTTTTGTTAAGTCGCTTAGTTGATGGTCCTAACCCACTATTTGGTCAAGAGCGTGTAGGTAAGCATGGCGAGTTATTTACAATCCGTAAAATTAGAACAATGCCAAACTGCTCAGAAGACACACCTAGTGTAGGGGCTTTAGACAATAGGGCAAGCAAGCTAGGTAGGTTACTACGACTTGCTGCTATTGATGAAATACCCCAAATTTATAATATATTTTCTGGCGACCTTTCTTTAATCGGTCCAAGAGCATTAATAGAAGATGAAATCAAGGATATGCAAGAGGTGCTAGAGCCAGAATTGTTTGACCCTTGGTATGACATTTATACGGCAGCAGGACCAGGTTGTATATCTAGTTTTGGACACGATTCACACGCTTCAGAACGTGAGCTTGTAGCGTCTTATCGTAGACGAGCTGAATCAGATATTGTGGACTATCAAAATGCTAGCCCCCTAAACGATATGAGGCTTTTAATGAGAGTAGGACAAACTGCTGCTAAAGTGGCTATGGGGGCTACTGGATAATTGTTTTTAGTACGGCTATCTTACTAATATAACTCATTCTTATATCTTAACTGACGTAGGCATTTCTAGTTTTAATTGCATAATATTATTACTCAGAAGTTATGTAATAGATGGTGTCTGTACTTAAAAAACTTAGTTATCATATATGATATAGATAATGAATTTGGGGTCTTTAGTTAGACTTCTAAAGTTCAACCCTCTCCTTTCCCTACACTAGCTTGGTTTAAGAACACCCGCTTAGACTGCAACAGAGGTTTCTTCTCTCACCTGTTGAACTATCTTCCACATGGTTATCAGTTCTCGTTTAATTTGGTTCCAGTTCGTTCCTAGCACGCCTACCAGTATTGACCTTTTATGCTTATTATGTAATTTTATATTAATGTTGAGAGATATAGGTCATTGGGAAACTGTCGATTGGCAACCAGTAATAGGTAATGGAAGAGAAAATATACCTATCCAATGTCTAGTTAGCAATGAAGCACTCGCCCCAGATTCAGAACCTGTATATATATTTGGTGGTTATAGTGAAGAAAAATTTGCTCTGAGAGCTGCCGTCAAATCCCTAAATGAGTTGAGAAGAGCTTCAATTGCCGTAAATCTACCTGATGGAAATATAAAAAATAGGGATTCCCTTGAACTTGTTGCAAAAGAAGCACCCCTAGCTGTAGCGCAATGGTTTAATGAAAGAGCAGACAGGGTTAGTGATGCAAAAATTGATGTCATTGCCCACTCGAAGGGCGCTGGTGCGCTGCTAGTAGCTGGCAATGAAGCACCAGAACGTTTTGGGGCTTTTGGTCTAATTGGGCCCATCGGTATCACGAATGAATTATTAGGGTCTACACCGAACGAAAGAATTCGTAACTATTTATGGAGAATTACGGTATTAAATAATATTAAGCAAGACCATAATCCCTTATCTGACCCGAGCAATCTAATTTCTTTCTATGAATTCGCCGCCAGAATATCAAAAGATCTATTGGCCCATAGATTAAAATCTAAATTGGAATTAGCACTTAGCCTTGATTTAGCCCAAAGTGTTGGACAATTATCACAAAACCATCCTGTAAGGGTGTTTTTGGGAGTAAACGATAGACTCTTTACAGTTGAAGAGTACAGAAAGAGCTTAGGAGAAGCTTCATTTAATATAAATACAGAGCAAATACCCGGAAGTCATTCTGCTCTTGTGAGTCGCATGGGTCGATACCAGCTTGAATTAGCCAGCAACTGGTTAGAGGCTGTTCGTCTTAAGAGAAATTAGACGATTGCAGCCCGAGATTAGGACTATTTGCCACGCATCTATTAGTTCAGACTTTATCTGGTTCCATCTCGTCAAAGGCACGCCTACCATATCGATTATTTTTAAATTCCACCTTTAGAATATTTTATATTTTGACACATTACATAAATAGCCATTGACATAACATAATACCTTGTATAACATGGTAGTATATGAATGAAAGTACTGATTCATACCAGTCTGAAACTCAGATGCGAAAAGGAATGCTGGTTTACTGTGTATTGTTACTGTTAAAAGACGGCAAAGTATATACATCAGAAATAATTAGATCGCTTAGACAGGCTGAACTTATAGTTGTTGAGGGGACACTTTATCCCCTGCTCAACCGTTTAGCAAAAGAAAAAATATTAGCTTACGAATGGCAGGAAAGTGAACAAGGGCCACCGCGTAAATACTATTGGCTTACAGATGAAGGAAAGACATTATTGAATGATCTGAAGACTACTTATCACCGCCTTCACGCATCAATTATTAAGCTAGAAGGAGAAAAGATATGAACGAGATTACTAAAATCCATTTGGGTCGTCAGGCATTCACAGTCTCTATCGATGCTCATGTTGAACTTAAAAATTACTTGGAAGCAATCAATAAGGAAGTCAACGACAAGGAAGTGCTTCAAGAAATTGAACTAAGAATGGCTGAGTTGCTTATAGAGCGAGGCGTAACAAACAACAAGGTGGTTTTAAGTAGTGATATTAAGTATCTAAAAAAACAACTCGGAAATCCGATAGACTTTAAAACCGACGAGGAGATAGAGGATACCTCAAGCAAGAAACAATACGAGCCAAAAAGACTATTCCGAGACACAAATAACGCTATCATAGCCGGTGTTGCTTCCGGTCTTGCTCAATATTTTGGGATTGATGCTGTCATTATAAGAATACTGTTTATCCTATTGGTGCTAGTCACGTTTGGCTGGGGAATCCTACTTTACATAATCCTATGGTTGTTGGTGCCGGAAGCTAAAACACCTAGTGACAGGTTGCAGATGGCCGGAAAACCAGTAAATGTTGGCAGCCTAAAGGAGATTGTAGAGAAAGTAGACATTAATGGTGCGGCCCATCGAGCCCATTCTTCAGTAGCCGATTTTATTAACTCGCTCTTCAGATTCCTGATTAAACTACTTGGGATAGTTCTAATCGCTTTTGGTTTAAGTGTCGTATTCGGTCTAATTGCGGCCGAGACTTACCTGCTCGTCGATGGAAAAACATGGGCTCAGGATAATATTTTCCCAATAGGCTTTCGTGAACACTTACTACTTGATATAGCTATGGTTGTTGTAGCCCTCATCGCGGCTCTCATAATTTTATTTGGTATTGCTATGTTTAGGCGGAAGTGGCCTATTAAAACCTGGGCAACTGGTACTTTAGTAGGTTTAGGACTCATTGGTTTAGCAGTTGGCGGAGCACTAGCTGGCAATATCTATCCTAACGTCAGGGACCGGTACAATGCTAACGTCCACACTACGGTACGTTCCCTGCAACCGTTCAATTATCTAAACATAAATGGTCCTTGGACTAACGTCAATTTTATAACCGCTAACAATTACTCAATTTCTCTAACTTATTACAGCCATCCAAACTTATCTAAAGTCAAAACAGTTGTACAAAATAAGACTCTGACTATTAATACTGACCAGTTTGATTGGAAACGTAATTGCCAGTCGATATGTATACCAGATAACTATAACTTAAGTTTTACGATCTACGCACCCGATGCTTACGAACTAGCTAACCAGTCGGGTATTGGAGTTCCACCTCTACCTCCTGGCCCTGTATACAAGAATACATTGTAGTTTATATACGCTTACAGTTAGGATACGATACTTGCTTAAATCTATTTACTTTCTCTGAAATAGATATCGGCACAAGTATAAATTCATCTCGTTTATGCTTGCATAAGAAAGTAAATCAATTGAGAATTGTAAGTTATGAGTGATTTATTGTCTGAGGTACCGGAAGTGTATCTGCAATCTCATGAGCTCGATCACTATATCCCTTTACTATCCAGAGAACTCAAGCCTGAAGGATATGATCCGGCTCTAATTGCATTGGCATCGATAAATAATTTTGTATCATTAATTCGGTCAGCTGCTAAAAGTTCAGAAATCGCAGTGTCGTGGCGAAACTATATCGTCGGCGCCGCCGTACTTGCTTATAACCTTGATACCCCTGCAATGGGAGCTACGGTAGGCGGGAATATCAAGCCCGAACAAACTGGAGGGCTTAACCTTCATGCCGAACAAATCGCTTTGGCTAAGGCTAGAAAGATAAAATTAAATTGTATTTTCGGCATTGCGGTTTGGGGGGATCCGACCGACTTAGACGCTAACCCTAACCATTCACCTACCAGAATCCCATGTAGAAGATGCGACAAAATGTTCAGCGAATTGCCCGAAATTAAACCCGAGACTTTAATTGTAAGTAGTAATGCTGATTTATCAGTTTGTGAATTATACACAGTTGAAGAGTTACGAAGATATTATCAAAACCCCGATGCTTACGGTCCTATTACAGATATGCCTTGTTACTCATTAGCAGATGATATGGATGATATTGAGTATGAAGAAAGTGTATTTATACCCTATTTATTGCCTAAAATAATTGATTTATACCCAGGCTTAAAACTGGATTAACTGTTAACCGACTCGGTATTTAGATCTACGCCGAAATGTAGTTCAGCTGTATTTATAAATGTGTCCTTATCGCGAATAATAGCTTGAGGCGGTAATTGAGGTGATCTAGTAGTAAGCCCTTCCATCCGTTTAACAGCTGTGCCTATCGCCAGAAGTTCAATGAGATCACCACCAAGCTGATAAACATAGGTTTTTATCCCAAGTACATCATCGGCATTGACAGCTGAAGCTTGGTTCTGAAGCTTGGCAATCGAGTTTTCTCGGGCGCCATATATCATCTGGGTAAGGGCGCTAACTTCTCCATGGACCATTTCTTTCAAGGCTGATTTTAAACCACCAACTACTCCTAATGAATAAACTGATGTCCCGAGCACTAGTTGCATAGGCATATAACCTAGCTTAGCTATATTCCAGGTTTCTTCTGCTGTTAGATCGCTAGTTACAATACCGTTAGGCATGACACTTGAGACCAACGGGTGTTGAGAGGCGGTCCCGATCATTACCATTTCCTGGACGCCGCTGGTACCAAAAGGCAGAATAGTTGTTTCAATACCAATCACAGCATTGGCATTGACTAGCTTCGCATCTTCGACAATTCTTTGCAGAGCTAAATTTCTCGTCGTGTTAAATAGGTCACTATAGGCTCTAACTTCACCCCTAGCTAATTGTCGAATATTGGCCATGATGTGACCAGCAAAACCAATTGAATAGGCTACATTGCCAAAGACAAACGATATGGGTTGATAGC
>JBEKIY010000010.1:0-12203 GCA_050011495.1 Saccharimonadales bacterium (SeqCode)
TAACAGCGTATATAAGCCGTAAGTTAAGGTAATACTTTTATGTCTGGTCATTCCAAGTGGTCAACTATTAAACGTCAGAAAGGCATCAAAGACGCGGCCAAAGGTAATTTATTTACCAAGCTCGGCCATATGATCGCCATAACAGCGCGTAACGGTAGTGATCCAGATACAAATTTTAGTTTGCGTCTAGCGATTGACCGGGCTCGAGCAGCCAACATGCCATTAGCCAATATTCAACGCTCAATCGACCGAGGGAGTGGTAAATCAGGTGAAGCTCAGATTCAAGAATTATTATACGAAGGCTACGGCCCGGGCGGCGTAGCGATTCTGGTTGAAGCGGCCTCCGATAATATAAACCGGACTTACCCGGACATCAGATTGGCCTTTACTAAACACGGTGGGTCATTAGCCGAAAAAGGGGCGGTTGCCTTCCAGTTTTCCCGCAAGGGAGTTGTTCGGGTTAAGGGCAGTAATGACGATATCCTGATGCAAGCCCTTGATGCTGGTGCGGAAGATGCCCAGGAAGAAGCCGGCGATACGGTGATTTACACCGAACCGCACGATTTTGCTAAAGTTCGTAATTCTCTCCAGGCCAGCGGTAACGAGATTAGTGAAGCCGAGTTAACTTATGTGCCTAAAAATACCGTGACTATAAATGACGCTGAGACTGCCCATAAAATTATCCGTTTAATGAACGCGCTTGAGGACTTAGATGACGTGACAAATACTCATGTCAACTTTGAAATACCCGAGCAATTCATGGCTGACTAAATGCGCGTTATTGGCATTGATCCCGGAACAGGTATTTTAGGGTTTGGTATCATTGAGACAACTCCCGCCAAAAAACATCCGCAACTAGTTGATGCCGGCGTTATCCGTACGCCCGCTAAGCAAGCTGACGCCGTCCGGCTCGGCACTATTTATGACGAACTTAGCGCTATCATTGCCGACACCAAACCGCAAGAAATGGCCGTCGAGACCTTATTTTTTGCCCAAAACATTACGACCGCCATGACCGTCTCACAAGCCCGTGGGGTGGTTTTGCTCTGTGGCCAACAAGCCGGACTACCGATTTTTGACTATACACCGCTGCAAATAAAAATGGCTCTAACTGGCTACGGTCGGGCTCAAAAAAGTCAAATCCAAGAAATGGTTAGGGTTATTTTACAGTTAACTGCTATCCCGCGACCGGACGATTGCGCTGATGCGTTGGCCTGTTCTATCACTCACATCATGACTATGCGATAATACAAGCACATGATTGTCATGTTAACCGGGCAAGTAGCCGAAAAATCTATCAACTCTGTAGTTGTCAACGTCCAGGGTGTTGGCTATGGTGTCTTTGTTACCAACGAGGACCTTAGTCAATTAACCGACAAACAATCCGCAACTTTATATATTTATGAACACATCCGGGAAAACAGTCACGATTTATTCGGTTTTCTACAGTTGGAAACCAAGCAATTATTTGAGCGCTTACTTGAAGTTAATGGTGTCGGGCCTAAAGTTGCTCTTAGTTTACTCAGCATTGGAACGTCCGAACTGGTTCGCCAAGCCATTGCTAGTGGCAATACCAAGTTGATTCAAGCGGCTCCGGGTATTGGTAAGCGTGTAGCTGAACGGATAGTTGTCGACCTTAAAGACAAGGTTGGCTTAATTGGCGTTGATTTAGCAACCAGCGGTTTATTGCAATCTGAAGCTGCGGCCGTTCAAGATGACGCTGTTGCTGCTTTGCTGGCACTTGGCTTTTCTGTTCATGACGCTATGCAAGCCCTGCAATCAGTTGATAAATCACTACCAACCGAGCAACGCGTAACTCAAGCTTTGCGGAGCAAATAATGATTGACCGGATTGTCCAAACTAGTCCCGCTGCAGATGAGAACGAACAAGAGAAACAATTCGAGCAAACGCTGCGGCCAGCTGATTTCAAAAACTACATCGGTCAAGAACATCTTAAACAAAATATTAAATTAGCGATTGCGGCCGCTCAAAAAAGGCATGAACCATTAGATCATATTCTGCTCTATGGACCGCCCGGACTTGGTAAAACGACAATGGCAAATGTAATTGCCCGCGAGATGGGAGCGCAAATAAGAGTAACTTCCGGGCCGGCGATTGACCGGGCCGGCGATTTAGCCAGTTTACTAACCAATTTAAATGAGGGCGATATCTTATTTATCGATGAAATACATCGCCTTAACCGGGTAGTCGAAGAAGTGCTTTATGCGGCAATGGAAGATTTCAAGCTCGATATCATGCTTGGTAAGGGGCCAAGCGCGCACAGTTTACGCCTTGATCTGCCAAAATTTACATTAATTGGCGCCACAACTAGAACCGGGGCGTTAGCTGCTCCGCTTCGTGACCGTTTTGGTATGATCCATCGACTGGAATTTTATAGCCCAGTTGAAATTGAGCAAATTATTAAACGCGCTGCCGGTATTTTAGGTGTTAAAATTGACAGTTCGGCGGCTCAGATATTATCCTCCCGTTCCCGCTTAACGCCACGGATTTCTAACCGGCTATTAAAACGTACCCGGGATTACGCTGAAGTGCATAGTAACGGGGTAATTGACAAGGAAGTTGCTCTGCAAGCTTTGCAACTCTTAGAGGTTGACGAACTTGGGCTCGACGTAGCTGATCGGATGCTACTGAGTACGATTATTGATAATTACGCCGGCGGACCAGTTGGTATTGAAACTTTAAGTGCCTTAACGTCAGAAGAGCGATCAACTATTGAAGATTTTATCGAACCTTATTTGTTGCAAATCGGATTACTGGAACGAACGCCGCGGGGTCGGAAAGTAACAGCTAGAGGCTACCGACACCTTAATCTCCCGACGGATAAGAAAAGTTCACAGCCTCGTCTGCTCTAAAAATATTTACCGATTGTAGTCTTCGCACACTTTAATTAACGTATTATAGTCAATCACGCCACGTAGAGTTTTAATCAGGCCATCGATTTTCAGACTAATCATTCCCTCTTTAATAGCAACATTTTGTAATTCAGTTAAAGACTTATGGCTCGACATAGCACTTAGCAAAGGGTTGGTTGGCAAACAGACTTCAAATAAACCGATTCTGGGACCAAAGCCGGTGTTATCACAATATTTACAACCCAGCGGATGAGCCCGCCATAATTTTTTAACACCTTCGCTGGTTAGATTGAGTTCATTTTCCGGGGCAAGGTTAGCATCACGGGCTTGTTTTTCCAAATCGATTAATTGTTGGTTGATTAGTTTTGCCTCAATGTTAAATATTGCTTGGAGAGAATGCTTCTCTTCGGCTGTTAGCCAATAAACTTCACGACAACGTGGGCAAAGACTTCTGACAAAAACATTGCCGATAACAGACCGTGTCAATACTAGACTGCTAAGCAGATGCGTAGCTTGATAGATATAAAGCAATCCTTTAACCGCTGTTCCGGCAGGAACGGCAGCCATAATCAGTGATCCATTATCAGCTATTTTAATAGCCGCCTGGGCGGTCCGCCGATCAATTATGGCATTAAGTCCGATGATACCAAATCCCTGTTTTGCTAAAATCTGCGCATAGCGGCTATAACCCCAGCCGGCATCGGGATGGATTTTAACTGTCTTCACGCCGGTCATGGCCGGTTCTTGGCCATCCCCTACATAAGCTACCGCCAGGGATGCTTGGGCTAATAATTGCAACATTGTCGTTTGCACCATGGCTGATTCGGTTTGGCGCTGGCCAGCTATCATGATTAAACCGCTGGGTTGGGTTAAGGTTTGCTGGGTCAATGATAGGCTTTTACCCCATAAGCCTAGCGCTTGTAAATTTTCACTGGCCATGGACGTGCCAGTTAAGCTTAGAGTCAGTTTTTCGCCGTCAATTACCGGCAGGGTCGAAACTTGAATAACATAGGTTTTCCGACCACAACGTTGCAGATACTGGCCACTTTGCGGGGCTTGAGTCTGATTAACGTCCAATTGGGCGAGTTGTTTAAAATGTTTAGCAAGTAATGTGGCTGTTGGTTTCGGCAGAGTAGTGGCTTGATAAAGCATGCCGCCACGACGGAAACGGACAACTACAACATTTGACATTGGTTCAATATGGATAACCGACACATCATTTTTAATAGCCCGGGAGACAAGTTCTTGAATACCGTGTTTGGTTTGCGCCGTTGACGCTTCGGCTGGTGTTTTAGTTCCACCCATTACACCGTCCATTATATAAGATTAAGGAAAATCCGCTACCGTTTAAGCATAAGCTTTAGACGAGCCTGTCTGATACTGATATAATCAGACCAACACGCGATTGCACAATGCGTTTGAGGGAGGAATGATTATGGCACAGGATACAAAGTCGGGTGGTGAAGGTAAAATAAAAGCTCTTGGTTTAGCACTAGAAACAATTGAAAAACAATTTGGCAAAGGTTCCATAATGAAACTGGGGGAAACTCACGTTAGTGGCGTAGAGTGTATTTCTACCGGTAGTTTGTCGTTGGATCTAGCGCTAGGTGGTGGATTGCCCAAAGGGCGAGTTGTTGAAATTTATGGTCCAGAAAGTTCAGGTAAGACTACCCTGGCACTTCACGCTATTGCCGAAGTCCAGCGTAACGGCGGGACAGCGGCATTTATTGATGCAGAGCACGCCCTTGATCCAACTTACGCAAAACGGATAGGGGTAGACACAAGTAATTTACTCCTGTCGCAACCGGATAACGGCGAACAGGCTCTTGAAATTACCGAAACGTTAGTACGTTCCAACGCTGTAGATATTATCGTCGTTGATTCAGTCGCCGCTTTAGTCCCCCGCGCTGAAATCGAAGGTGATATGGGCGATTCGCTGCCCGGTCTACAAGCTCGTCTAATGAGCCAGGCATTGCGTAAATTAACGGCGGTTATATCACGTAGTAAAGCAACAGTTATTTTTATCAACCAAATTCGGATGAAGATTGGCATTATGTTTGGTAACCCGGAAACAACTACCGGTGGTAATGCCTTAAAATTTTACGCCAGCGTTCGGATGGATATTCGGCGCTTAGCCCAGATTAAACAGGGTGAAAAAATTATCGGTAACCATACCCGCGTTAAAGTCGTTAAAAACAAGATTGCGCCACCATTTCGGGAAGCTGAGTTTGACATTATGTACGCCGAGGGAATTAGCCGAAGCGGTGATGTTATCGATTTAGCTACTACTTATAACATTATCGATAAATCCGGGGCCTGGTTCTCGTACAAAGGCCAAAAAATTGCCCAAGGTCGCGAAGCAGCTAAAGAATATCTTAATAAAAATCCGAAAATCATGGATGAGATTTCTATTAAAGTTAAAGAACTAGCCACTAAAGACAACTAATCTAATTCAAAGCGCCTTAAATTTAGATTAATAATGGCCTTGGTCAAATGGTTATAACTGACATCAAACAACAATTACGGCTGACAGATCGTTATTCGATATTCATCGACGGTCGCTATAGCCTATCATTAAGCAGCCAGAAACTTCTGGAATTAAAACTGTTCAAGGGGCAACGAATTGATAAAGTACAGTTTAAGGAATTGAAGCAGGTAGCTATTAGCGATAAGCTATACGGCTTGGTCTTACGTTATTGCACGTCCCGTCTGCGCAGCCAAAAAGAAGTTGAATTATATTTAGAGCGCAAACAAATTGATTCAAAAACTCAGACTGAAATCATTGATCGATTGAAAAAACTTGATTTTATTAATGATGTATCTTTTGCCAAATCCTGGATCAACAGCCGGCAGCAACGAGCTTTCAGTCAACGTCGAATTATCCAAGAACTTCGGCAAAAAGGCGTGACAAATGAAATAATCGCCAGCGCTCTATCGATCGAAGACGCTGATGATAGCCGGGCGATAGTTGAAGTCGTTCGCAAAAAACGTCAACAAGCTAAGTATGCCAATGACGACTTAAGATTAATGCGCTATTTGGCTCAAAAGGGTTTTAATTACGCCAATATTAAAAGAGCTGTCAAAGGTGATAAAAATTCCGACTAAATAGTGACTGCCGTAGCTTGGACTGGCGAAGTTTGCAATAAGTCGGCAATAATAATCCGGCGACTGGTTATCTCCATGATTTGCGAACGATCAATGCTAAGCGAACCAGTCGTCAAGCTTTTTAATAATGGCTGACTAACGTAAAGTTTTTGAACATACATAGTTTCAATTTCGGTCGCATAATCACTAACCTTACCGATCTTATCTTTACTAACCGTCACTACCGGTTTGCCGATAAGCGTAAATCCTAATTTAATAATCTCTTGCAGGCGAACTAATTCATGTGGTTCGCTGAGGACCTCGTGATCGTCAACCACGAATCCTTGGGGCATTATGTCGCGGATATCCTGATAGAGTAAGATCTGTTGTTTCTTATTAAACCGGTCTATACAGTAGAATCCTTCAATTTTTAAGTTATTCGGATTGATTATCGGCGTAGTGACATTGCCGATGGTCGTACCAGTACGTAAGCTTAATACCGGGCGATTAAACAATGCTTGACTAAGCTGTAGCATAAAAATAGTATAACGCAGTAATCGGGTGTCTGTCTGTAGTACGCTGATTGTTATGCCTTGTCTAGATCAGTAATTATGCGGTACAGTACTTTCATTATGGCTGATACGCAAAGTCAAATAGTTTCTGGCAGCCCAGCTAGAACCGAATTAATAGCTATAGCAATTGGTAAACGGTTGCGTGGTGGCGAAGTTATTGACTTGATTGGTGACTTGGGAAGCGGTAAAACAACCTTTGTCCGGGGCCTGGCTAAAGGGCTCGGTAGTTCAGCACCGGTTAGTAGCCCAACTTTTAAAATAAATAATGTCTATACTGGGGGTAAATTACGCTTATACCATTTTGATTTTTACAGGTTAGCTGAATCAGGTATTCTAGCTAGTGAGTTAGCCGAAATTTTAACAGAGCCGGATTGTGCCATCGTGATAGAATGGTCCGATATAGTCCGAACGCAGTTACCAAAAAAACAGCTGACTATAACTTTTACCCAGACTGCCGACAAAACTAGACAACTAATTTTTTCATACCCGAAGTCCTTGGACTATATGGTTAAGGGAATTTTGTAATGTTAATATTAACGATCAGAACTAGTGAACCAACAGCTGAAATTGGTCTTTTTACAGACAACAACGAGCAGCTTGGCTATGAGTGTTGGGAAGCTCATCGCCAACTGGCTGATTCGATTCACCTTAAGATCAAGCGCTTGCTGGCGCAACAGCACCAACAATTGTCGGCAATTGGCGGAATAGTGTGTTTTCAAGGCCCCGGTAGTTTCACTGGTTTAAGAATCGGTTTGAGCGTTGGCAATGGGCTTAGCTATAGTCTGCAAATACCGATTGTTGGCACTAAAGGCAAAAATTGGATAACTAAAGGCATAAAGATTTTGCACAAAAAACCTGATCATCGGCCAATAATGCCTGAATATGGGGCACCAGTTCATATAACTCCGCCTAGGAAATAATTGACTCGGATTATAGCGAAAGGTTATAGTTATGATGGATTTGTGCATTTTGAGAGCACTGCCGTTTTGAACGATTAACTATATAATTCAAATTCGATAATCAGAAGATTTGTTGACTGACTAGTGAAGTGATAGCGATTGTCTGTACAGATCTTCTCAGTACGATAGAAAGGAAATTATGGGACCTCTCACCATAGGACTGTCTTTGGCAGGACTTGTTGTTGGTTTTGGCGCGAATACAGTCATTACTAAAAAACGAGTTGGTACAGCCACAGAGCAAGCGAGTAAAGAACTAGAGAAAGCAAAACGAGAAAGTAGCAAAATAATTAATGATGCCCGCGATGAAGCCGGGAGAATTAATGATGAAAGTCGCAAAGAAGAACAACAACGCCGCAAAGAGTTGAAAGAAATGGAGCAACGCCTAGTCCAGCGCGAAGAAAGTTTCGACCGGAAACTAGACGATATCGATAAACGTTCTGAGAAATTAAGGAAAGCTGAGACTGAAGTTGAGGATCTAAAAAATGAGATTAGAGACATCCGACAAAAACAACAGGATAAACTTGAGAAAGTTGCTAAACTGAGCAAACAAGAAGCCGCCGAAAAACTCATGCAAATGACAGAACGCGATATTCGGGGCGATCTTGTCGCCTTAGTGGCCAAGCTTCAAAATGAGGCTAAAGAAGACGCCGAAGATCAGGCTGCCGTTATTCTAACCACCGCCATGGAACGAATGTCCAGCGAAGTTACTGCCGAACGTACCGTGACTAGCATTAAGTTGGAAGACGAAGAGATGAAGGGTCGGATTATTGGTAAAGAAGGACGTAATATTCAAGCCCTCCAACGAGCCACTGGTGTTGATATTATGGTAGATGACACTCCGGGATATATTGTACTTAGCAGTTTTGACCCGGTTAGACGGGAAATTGCCCGCCAGGCCTTGGAAATGTTAATTAAAGATGGACGGATTCACCCCGGACGAATCGAAGAAGTTGTTGAAAAAGCACAAAAAGAAGTTGATAAAGATGTAGTTCACGCTGCCGAGGATGCGGCCCGAGAAGTCGGTATTATTGGCATTCCAAAAGAGATCCTACACTTGCTTGGCGAGTTAAAATACCGTACAAGTTACGGCCAAAACGTTCTGAAACATAGTACTGAAATGGCGCATCTGGCAGGCATGATTGCCGAAGAATTAGGTGCCGATGTTAAAACCACTAAGTACGCTGCATTAGTCCATGACTTAGGTAAAGCCCTCACCCATAAAATGGAAGGTAAACACCACCATATCAGCGGTGAAATGCTCCGTAAATATGGCGCTCCGGAAGAAGTCGCCCATGCCGCCGAAGCCCATCATGAAGATGTCGAAGCAACTACCGTTGAGGCACTAATTATTAGGGCTGTCGATGCCATTAGCGCTTCTCGACCAGGCGCTCGAAATATTAGTGCCGAGAACTTTGCTGAACGCATGAAAGAATTGGAAAACGTCGCTACTGGATTCGAAGGGATCGATAAGGCCTATGCTATTAGCGCCGGACGGGAAGTCCGAGTCTTCGTTAAACCCCAGCAGATAGATGATTTATCTGCTATTCGACTAGCCCGTGATATTGCTACTAAAATTGAATCAACTATGCAATATCCTGGTACGATAAAAGTTAATGTTATCCGCGAGACACGTGCTATTGAATTTGCTAAATAACCGGTTATTTAACTCTAATAAACACCTAATTAAGTTTAGTAAGTAAGGGAATGATTGTGAGAATACTTTATATCGGCGATGTAGTTGGTGAATTTGGCTTAACTGTTGTTGAACGATTATTGCCTTCTTTAAGAAAAAAAGAAGCTATCGATTTAGTTATCGCCCAAGCCGAGAATGTAACTGAAGGTCGCGGTATTTCCAGCCAAGATTTTAAACGGTTATTAGCTGCCGGGGTCGATTTTGCATCTGGCGGGAATTGGATTCTGTACGAGAAAGACATTTACCCCCTCCTTAACGATCCGGCCGAACCGATAATCCGACCAGCTAACTTCCCTAAAGATACTCCAGGATTGGGTTATAAATATGCTCACAGCTCGGTTGGCGATGTCTTAGTAGTAAGTTTGCTCGGTCATGTCGTTGGTAGAGACGCCGATAGGCCGATGGATAATCCTTTAAAGGTTATTGACGCTATTTTGACATCAAAAAACCTTCAGCCGCACGTAGCTACGATCGTAAATTTTCATGGCGACTTTAGTAGTGAAAAGTATATTATTGGTTATTACCTGGATGGTAAGGTTACGGCTGCAATAGGCGATCATTGGCACATTCCAACTGCCGATGCCATGGTCCTGCCAAAGGGAACTGCTCATATTACCGACGTCGGCATGTGCGGTTCACTCGATTCATCGCTGGGCATTGACTTTGACAGTGTTATTCCTCGTTGGCGCGACGATAAATCAACTCGTAACATTCTAGTTAAAAGCGGACGCTCACAATTTAATAGCTTGTTAATCGAGGTTGATCCATCTTCCGGTTTGGCTACGACTGCCAAGCAGATCCGGATAGTTGAAGATCTGTAGCTATTCTCAAGAAACGGCTTTGCGATAAATTCGCATTGACCACCACAGTACGATAATTGTTAATGGCACCATGACAGCAAAAGCCACGCCGACGGCATTAACTTCGATTTGGCCGTTGGCCAGAGCCCGGCCAGCTTCAACGACGTAATATAGTGGATTAATATGGGCGATGAAACGCATCCAACTGGGCGCTAACGTCAAAGGCAACATCACTCCCCCCAGTAATATAAGCGGCAGATTAATGCCGTTAACGATGGCTGCAAAAGTACTTATTTCCCGAGCAATAATCGCTAAGGAAGTTGAGATCGAAGAGAATAAAATTATCATCGTTATTAGTAGTAGCGTATATACCAGCAATCCCAAAATATGGATATGGAACCCAAATGGAATACTTAGGCAGATAATCACTGCTGAGAAAATTAAAGACCAAGCCATTGAAGATAATATCGGCCCGATTAGCAGGGCAAAGCGGCTAGCTGGTGTTACTCGTAGTCTTTCTATAAAACCATTACGGAGTTGGAAAATAGTACTAAAGCCCGCAAAATTACCGGTACCAAATGCCAGTAGGGCAATGATGCCAGGCAAGAACAATTGAATTACATTACCGGTCGAAAAACCTGGGCCGCTCGACAGTCTTTTCAATAGCGGCATAAATAGCACGAGATACATGATTGGTGTTGAACCACTGACAAATAACCATGTCGGATTATGGAATTCCTGCAGAAAAGGCCTTTTCACAAGCAATTTTATATCTGTTAGTAATTTCATTATCGGCCCCCTTCATCTTTCTTCTCACCATCACGTAAGCTTCGTCCGGTTTGTTTTAAAAATACATCATCTAATGAAGGTTCAGCTAAAGACACCGTTTCGAGACCGATTTTATGAGATTCCAAAAGAGCGAAAATTAGCGGCAAAGCTTGGGCGCCGTTTTCAACGTATAGGTGTATTGATTCCCCTTCTACCCTTGCCTCTTTTACAAATGATTTAGCGGCAATTAGTTTTTGAATTTTGGTAACCGTATTGCCGTCTAGTTTCGGCTTAATAATAACGGCGTCGCCGGCGATTTGACGTTTAAGTTCGCGTGGTGTGCCTTCGGCAACTATTTTCCCATGGTCCATGATTGTTAAGTAATCAGATAAGATGTCGGCTTCTTCAAGATAATGAGTTGTTAAAAAGATGGTTGTCCCGCTGTCACGTAAGATTCGGATTTGCTGCCACATATTGGCTCGATTTTGTGGATCAAGACCAGTGGTTGGTTCATCTAAAAATAAAATTTCTGGTTGGTGCATTATACCAATGGCAATATCCAGTCGCCGGCGCTGGCCACCAGAATAAGTTATAACTTTGCGGTCGGCATATTCACTTAATTGCAAGAATTCAATAAGTTCCCTGGCCCGTTTCTTGGAAGCAGCCAGTGACATACCATAAAGCTGTGCCTGTAATAATAGATCGTCTCGGCCTGTGGCCTCGTCATCAGACCCACCCAGCTGGCTAACATAGCCAATATGCTTACGGACTTCCCCGGGTTGCCTCCTGACATCATAACCGGCAACTGTGGCCTCACCTTCGTCAATTGGCAGTAAAGTTGTTAACATTCGAAGGGTTGTAGTCTTGCCTGCTCCATTCGGTCCTAGGAAACCGTATATTTGACCTTTTTTGACCAGTAGATCAACGCCGCGGACAGCTTCAACTTTTTTCTTTTTGGAAATAAATGTTTTTCTTAGGTTTTTCGTCTGTAGTACTGTATCTTCGTCAACCATAGGTCTCCTTACCGAAATATAATAATAAACTGCCCAACTGCTTTAATATAATTATTTTTATTGACTAATAATTATGGTTTTTATCCTTAAGTCTGGGATTTGCCACCAAAACCAAATGCCGCAATTAACACGCTAGCCAGCATGTTAATAATTACAATGTGTACTCCATCCAAATTGCGATCGATCGCCATGAGGATAGCGCTGCCGATCCAAATTGTAGCAATTACACCTGCAGTATATGGGTACTTAATGAATAATATAAAATCTCTAAGCATTAGTGTGCTCCTTTACTGGTTCAACCTGCCTAACCTTGCGGTTTATAGTCCGCCGAGTTGATGCTCTCGGTTTAAGCTCGGATGTGCCTATTTTAATACGTTTCATAAGTTGTGAAAAGAGTAACGGGTCGCGGTTAGCGACTCGTTCCAACCAGTTACTAACGAT
>JBEKIY010000011.1:0-12822 GCA_050011495.1 Saccharimonadales bacterium (SeqCode)
TACAGCTGTCTTTGGGATTAGTTTTATTTTAAAAGCGATCGGTGATGTGACTAGTGCACATTGGGTGCTATGGCTTACACCGCTAGGTTGGGTTGAAAAAATTCAGCCACTGTCCAACAATCAACCACTTTGGCTTTTGCCTATATTCAGTTTATCGCTAATACTTGCCGGTTTAACTGTGTTCTATGCCGGTAAACGCGATTTGGGAGCGAGTATATTTGCTGACAAAGACACCGCTAAACCGCACACTCGATTATTAAATTCAACTATTGGTATATCCTTTAGATTAACTCGGACTACCAATTTAAGTTGGTTATTAGCAATTGGCGCAATGTCGATTATCTATGGTTCATTAACTAAGTCAGTCGCCCAAGCATTTAACCAATCAACTAGCGCCAAGAACATCTTAAATAAACTGGCTCACCAAAACCATTTAGCTGGAGTTTTGGCTTTTTTGGGAGTTATCTTTTTATTACAAATGACAGTAATGATGTGTTATGCAGCGAGTAGCTCAGCTGCTATCCGCCGAGATGAAGCCGAAGGCTATCTGGATAATTTGCTTGTTCGGCCGGTTAGTCGATTCCGCTGGTTACTTGGTCGAATAGGGTTAGTTTTGGGTGTTATTATTTTAAGTGGCTTTGTTGCCGGTGCCGCGGTCTGGCTGGGGACACTTGGCCAAAATGATGGCGTTTCTTTTAACACATTAATCCAAGCGGGCACCAATATAATAGCTCCTGTTTTGTTTATCCTGGGTGTCGGGATCTTTACTTTTGGGATTCGTCCGCGGATTACCAGTTTTTTGACATACGGCCTTATCGCCTGGTCATTTATGATCGATATGTTAAGTTCTGGTATTAATATCAATCACTGGATACTTGACACTTCTATTTTAAATCATATGGTATTTGCCCCGGCCACTAGCCCTAATTGGTCAATCAATTTGATATTAATTGGCATTGCTATAGCACTTGGCATAATTGGTATTATCGGTTTTATCAATCGCGACCTGGCGTCTGAATAATAAGTTAGTTAGTCAGCTTCTTTTTGTGGTCGATGTCCCGGCCACCAAATAATATGGCCAATAAGTGCTGAAATACTAGGCAATAGCAGCGGTGCAATAATAAAAGCCGATATGGCTACCCCAATAGCTACTGCTGCCCCCATTTGTGAAATGGCGCTTAGTCCAGCAGCGATCATTGAACTGAAAGTAGCCGCTAAAATCAATCCAGCTGAAATGACTGTTGCACTACTATGTTCGACAGTGAGATCAGCTGCTTGTCTCGGATTGTACCCTTGCTTTACCTCTTCACGTAATCTTGTCATGGTCAGGATGTTATAGTCCGTACCAATGGCAACCACAAAAATGTACATGATTATCGGGATGAAGAAAATTATTCCAGGAGAGTCACCAAGTCGCTGAAAAATTAATGAGGTTGTTCCTAGTGTAGCGATATACCCCAACCCAACGCATAGTAATAAAAATACCGGCGCTACTAAACTGCGCAAAAGTAATGACAAAATAATAAAAATAAAGACCGCTGCTATCGGGAAAATTACCCTAATATCCCGGTAAGTGACGGCTCTCATGTCCACGATAATTGCCGTCATCCCTCCGACGTAAACATGGGCATTAGCAATCGTTGCAGCATGAGCGCTTTTATGTATAGGCCCGGCAACATTAGTGATAGCGATCGCGCTGGTCGGATCGTTTTTTAATATTACCGATATCTCAGCTATTTTCCCGTTGGATGAAAATACCGTCGGCATGATATTGGCCACTCCTGACGCTTTGGCCAAACGTAATTCTAGCGGGTAAATCTGGGCCGGCTTAAGCCTTTGATTGCTGGTTACATAAACTTGCGTAGGATATAGTAAGCCGGTCGGGAAAGCACTGGCCAACTCATTATAGCCAGTAGCCGATTCAGTACTTTTAGGCGGTTGGCTGAATGTGCTGAAGTCCGATTTGTAACCAAAAACAACTGATGCCAACGCTGCCAACACTAGCAATACCAGACCGGCCATATAAGCTGGGTGTTTGGCGATAGTCTGCCCAATTTTTTTAGAAATAGTCGGACTTAAGGGCTTCCCCATCCAGGCCTTACTCGGCCAAAAGATCCGTTCTCGGATAATGGCCACTAAAGCGGGGATTAAAGTCAGAGCTGCCAACATCATGACGGCGACACAGATTACTAACGAAGGTGCTAAAGTTGAAAATATACCAAACTTAGCAAAAAACAATGCCGAAAAAGATGACAGCACCACTAGTGCTGCTGATAAAATCACTAGACCAGCTCGGCTCATCGCGAAAGCCACAGCTTCACGGCTATGATCACCACTGCGTAATCTTTCTCGGTAACGGAATAAGAGGAACAACATATAGTCTGTCCCAATACCGAATAAAACGACAATAAAAATTACGCTGATTTGCTGATTAACCTTAAAATTAAACCAAGTTGCGGCATCGGCAATCAGTGAATTGGCCATTAAATCCGCTACGCCCACCGCGGCAAGTGGTAAAAGACCGGCAAATGGACTTTTGAAGATGATCGTTGGCAATAGGAATACCAATAACAAAGTGCCAAAACTTACTATTTCCAATGTCCGTTGAAATTGATTCTGAGTATCATAATATATTGATTCTTGTCCGGTTGTTGTCGCGGTTATGTCGGTATTGGCTAACTGTGTGTTAAGTTTTTCACGGACTGTTTTAACTGCATCAAAAGTTGATTTATTAGCTGGTGTGCCTGAATAAATAATTTGACCGAGTTGGACTTTCCCATTCGGCGCAAGCTGTAGTGGGCTGGTCGTAATCGAAATAACGTGGACCAAGTGCTGGGCATTAAGCGATCTAACAGTCTGTTTAATTATTCCTAAATCATTTGTAGATAATTTTTGTCCAGCCTGGTTCTTAAAAACGATTATATCGGTGGCATCTTGACTGGTTGGCGATAACTGCTTGGCAATGTTATAAGCCTGAATTGATTCGTAACTTTTTGGAATAAAACCAGTTTGATTATTGCTTTCAACGCTACTTATGCTTGGTGATAGGGCTACTATTACTATCGCCAATATTAACCAGACAGTGATTACCCACCAACGGTTTTTAACTATAAAGTTACTAAATCTTTTCATAAAGTTACCAACCTGTAATTAATATTTTTGTTTAACACTCTATATATTAAGGTCTTCTATGTTATCGGGCAACCAGATTAATAACTTAGTTATTAATTAATGACATCAACAATCTTACCTAAAACAAAAAGACCCAAACAATGTTTGTGTTAAAAAATGTGATATACTTTTTTTGATAAGCAATTAAAATTAATGACTTTGTGAGGAGTTATTATGTTAAAGAAAATGAAGAATCCGCTATATTTAAGCATAGCCGGATTAATTGTCATTGTAGTAATAGTGTTAGTCATCGTATTAATCGTTAGGAACAATAATTCGAACAGCACAACACTAAGTTCTTCCCAACAAGCTACCGCCCAACAACAGATTAATTCCAATTGGCAAAACTTCTTTGCTGCTGACACTACTCTGAACGGTCGCGAAAACTATTTACAAAACGGCTCTAAATTTGCCCAATTACTTCAACAATATTTTTTGGGTCTACAATCGCAAAAATCCAGTGCTACCGTAAATAGTGTTAGCTTCGTAAATAAAACCAAGGCTAATGTTGTCTACACAATTGACCTTAATGGCCAGCCAGTATTAGACAATCAAGGTGGCACAGCCCTCTATCTAGACAATTCATGGAAAGTCAGCGACAGCACACTTTGTGGTCTAATAAAATTAGCCAGCGGTACACCTACTGTCTGTCAAGGTCTATAAGAATTTGTAAAATGAGATGATGAAACGGTTACTCTCCGGGCACCGTTCGTTAGCTATAATCTGTACGATTCTTTTCTTAACGTTTCTTGATAACACGATCGTTAGTGTAGTATTGTCGAATATTCAATCTAATCTAAGTGCCGGTGTTCAAGATCTGCAATGGATTGTTAATGCTTACATGTTGGTCTTTGCGGTTTTAATGCTCACTGGTGGGACATTAGGAGATATTTTAGGTCGCAAGAAAGTTCTATTGGCCGGCGTTGGTTTGTTCATAGCTGGTTCGGTGGTAGCGATGTTGTCGAACTCCATTGGCTTATTGATTGCTGGCCGAGTAATTATGGGGATTGGCGCTGCCGCTTCGGAACCGGGAACGTTATCAATGATCAGGCATCTTTACCCCGAAAAAGGGGCGCGATCTAGAGCACTGGGCGTTTGGGCGGCAGTTTCTGGTATAGCCTTGGCTTTCGGACCGATTATCGGTGGTGTAATCATTGGCTTTACTAGTTGGCGCGGTGTATTTGCCTTCAGCGCAATATTCGGAGTAATTGCCTTTATTGCCGGCCTAATTGTCTTGCCAGAAAGCTCTAACCCGAAAGGCCGTAAACTAGATATTCCCGGCTTAGTATTAGGCGCGATGGCTTTAAGCGAATTAATCTTTGGTGTAATTTGTGGAGAGAATTCTGGTTATGGTACTTGGTGGATTGTGCTGCTATTTGTTTTGGCAGCAATTACTGGTTTAGTCTTTGCCTTTGTTGAAAGGCATAAAGATGATCCGGTATTGCCCTTCCAGTTTTTCCGAAAAATTCAATTTAGCATTGCTAATATAGTCGCCTTCATAACCAATTTTGGAATTTTTGCGGTATTCTTTTTCGTAGCCTTATACCTACAGTTAATATCCAATTTCACTGGTTACCAAATTGCTCTATCATTCATTGCTATGGCGGCGGCTATTGTAATTGGCGCTACCCTGGCCGGACGTTGGTATATCAATCATCAAACTATTATGTTGACCGTCACCGGTTGTTTGCTTTCCGGTGGGGGGATATTTTTAATTAATAGTGTTTTGACTCCCACAGTAAGCAGTGCGACCTTGGCTTGGGCGCTGGCTATATCCGGTTTAGGTTTTGGTATTAGCTTAGTAACTATGACATCATCGGTATTAAACATTGTCCCATCCGAACGATCCGGTATGGCAGCTTCTACAGTTAATACTTTTCGAGAGCTAGGAGGTGTTTTTGGCGTGGCTGTCCTGGGGGCAATTGTTAATGCTCAATTGTCAGCCAAATTAATTGGGCAATTAAAAGCTTTGCATTTACCTGCCAATTTCCAGTCATTCGTTATTTATGCAATTACCCACGGCGGGAATACTCCAAAGGGCGTATCAGTTTCACCGTCAGTTTTAGCTAGCCATGCCCAATTAGTCAACCAAGTAAGTAATGCTGCCGATAACGCCTTCGGTAGCGGACTGTCTGTAGCGTTGAATCTAGCCGGCAGTATGCTTATTGCCATGGGAGTAATCTGCCTGATAATTTACTTAACGCATAAACGTGATTTTAAAGACAGCCAAGCCATAGTCTAATAACATAACTAAATATTTATAGAGTTATTCGCTAAATCGCGGTATAGTTTTATTATATGAATCGTTTAATTGGTACTGTCACTGACAAAACTTATCACAACGTAGCTCGGCCACTTCTATTTAAAATCAAGCCTGATTTTGTCCATAACCAGCTATTATTTGTTGGCTCTCATATCCAACGATCCAACCTGATGCGGCAAGTACTTCATGGTGTTTGGGCATATGATAACCCGGCAGTCTTACGCCAAAAAATCCATGGTATAACTTTCAGTAATCCAGTCGGATTATCGGCTGGTTATGATAAAAATTTTGAATTATTGCCGTTAATGAAAGCAGTTGGCTTTGGTTTTATGGAAGGCGGTTCGGTGACTTTCCTGCCCTGCGAAGGAAATCCACGGCCTTGGTTTCACCGTTTGCCAAATAGCAAATCTATCGTTGTTTACGCCGGTCTAGCCAACCAGGGTGTTGAGGATATTATTGACCGCCTAAAGCAATACCCGGCTGATGTATTTAAACACTTCCCGATTAATATCTCGGTTGCTAAAACTAATGTTCCAGAAGTCTGTAGCGACAGCGAAGCAATTGCTGATTATATTGGTAGCATTAAGGCAATCCAAGCTACCAGTTTCGGTAAAATGATTACTATTAACATATCTTGCCCGAATACTTATGGTGGCGAACCGTTTACCACACCATCACGCTTGGATAATTTACTCAGCGAAGTCGATAAATTAAAACTAACTCAACCCCTGTTTGTTAAAATGCCCTGCGATCTACCTTGGCCGAAATTTGCCAAACTATTGGCGGTGGCCGATAAACATAAAGTTACCGGATTAACAATCAGTAATCTAGCAAAAGACCGCGGCCTATTAAAACTGATGGATCCCTTGCCGGCTAGCGTCAAGGGTAATTTGAGCGGTAAACCGGTCTGGCCGCTAAGCAATAATTTAATTAAATTAACATATAAGAAATATCATCGCCGATTTACGATTATCGGTGTCGGCGGCATCTTCACTGCCGAAGATGCTTATACTAAAATAAAACTGGGGGCCAGCTTAGTAGAGTTAATAACTGGTTTAATTTACGAAGGCCCACAGTTAATCGGTAAAATTAACCATGATTTAGTTGACTTGTTGCACCGCGATGGTTACACCCATATCAGTCAAGCGATTGGCGCCGATAATCAACCTTAAATTCTAGCTGGATATTAGTTGCGTATTTGTAAGAAGAGAGCTTTGAGCTAACAGACTTTTTCCTGTATAGTAACTACCGATGATAAAAGCGTCACACTTATCAAAACATTTCAAAGAAACTTTAGCTGTAAATGATATATCATTTGAAGTCGAGACCGGAAAAGTAACTGGTTTTCTTGGTCCTAATGGCGCTGGAAAATCTACGACAATGCGTCTAATGCTTGGGTTAGACATAGGTGGCGGAAAAACAAAGTTCGACGACAAACTGTTGCAGGAGTACGCTCATCCATCACAAGTCGTAGGTATTTTGCTGGAAGCTAAAGCTTATCATCCCACTCGCACGCCACGTAATCATTTGAAAATTCTAGCTACCGCTGGGAATGTTAAGTTATCAAGAGTCGATGAAGTTCTTGATATTGTTGGCCTAAAAGATGTAGCCAAGAAATCTCCAGGTAAATTCAGCTTAGGCATGAGTCAAAGATTAGGTATTGCCGCCGCTATTTTAGCAAATCCGAAATATTTAATTTTGGACGAACCAGCTAATGGTTTAGATCCCGAAGGCATCGTCTGGTTGCGTGAATTTCTTAAAAGTTATGCCGATGACGGGAATACGATTTTTGTTTCAAGCCATTTACTGGCCGAGATGTCTCAACTAGCCGACAATGTGATAGTTATTGGTAAGGGCAAACTAATTGCTAGCACTTCTATTAAAAAATTAGTGTCTACCAATTCTAAATCAAGCGTGTTTATCCGTAGCCCAAAACTTAGTCAGCTACAACAATTATTTACCGATAAATCACTGATCGTAAAAGAGGTTGATAATGGCCTAGAAATTACCGGGGCTAAAACTGACGAAATTGGACAAATCGCCTTTAAGTCAGGCATTCCCCTGCTAGAACTAGCTAATCGCCATGCTTCACTTGAAGATGTTTTCCTGGAATTAACTGAAAATGCCGAAGAATTTAAAGCCCATGAAGCGGCTAAAGGTAAATAATAATGATCAACACCATTAAAGCTGAATTTAAAAAATTATTTACTGTCCGATCTACCTATGCCATTTTTGGTATTGCTCTATTATTAGTAATCTTTTTTACTTTTTATATAAGTGGTTGGCGTATTGATAGCGCCGATCTTCATAACCCTACTACATTAGCTAGCGACATAACCGGTGCAATTGATGTGATTTCAATTTTTGCAGCATTATCGGCGTTACTACTAATTACTCACGAGTACCGTTATAACACAATCATGTATAGCTTAACGTCGGTTAATAATCGAAGCAAAATTTTAATTGCAAAAATTTTAGTCATTACCGGTTATGCTTTATTGTTTACTGCCATATTTGCAGTTTTGTCTCCACTGCTGTCAGTTTTAGGAATTGATTTACACCACCTAAAGCTTGTGCCGCAAATAATCCCATATAAAACTTTAATTTGGCATTGCTTATTTTATGGCTGGGGTTATGTTATGGCCGCATCGGTTATTGCTTTATTAATCCGCAATCAAGTAGCGGCAATCATTACATTATTTATTGCCCCTGGTACCATAGAGGCATTATTATATCTATGGTTAAAAAATAGTGTGGTTTATTTACCATTTACAGCACTCCGTGTCGTTTTGATGGGACATCCTGATCAAAGAATCACAGTCGGCATTACGCCATATCATGCACTATTAGTATTTATGGGCTACTTATTAGTTTCTTGGGCTGTTGCTTGGGTGCTATTTTTGCGACGAGACGCCAACTAATTAAAGCTACCCCATTCAGTCTTATGTTAATTCTTTTTACGATATTAATCGCGCCAATACAAAAGCTGCCCCGGCTGCTAAACCACCAATTAATACTGTCTGTAACGCACTTTTGATTGCATTCATACCGGCAATCTTGGCTTTAAAGAAACCAAACAGTAGGAGCGCAATTAAGGTTACGATAACAGATGGAATTAGGGCGTGATGAGAATTATGTACAAAAAAGTAGGGTAATAGTGGCACAATACCACCAACAATATATGCAGAAGCTATGGTCAGGGCACTAACCAATACCCTTTTAGGATCTGGTTCCTCTAAGCCCAATTCGTTAGTCATCATAAAATCTACCCAAAGTTTCGGATTAGCCCGGAAATTTTTTAGAATTGGCTCTACTTGTTTGGCAGTTAAACCATAAACTTCAAAAATCTCTCTGACTTCTTCGGCCTCACGATCCGGGATTTCAGTTACTTCCCACTCTTCATTTTTACGTTCTTGTTTATAGTGTTCGACATCACCCTTTGCTGCTAAGTATCCGCCAAGCCCCATTGATATCGAACCAGCGGCAATTTCGGCCAATCCAGCAATAACAATTAGATGTGATGCAGCAATAGCTCCAGTTAAACCGGCTGCTAAAGCAAACGGTACTGTCAAGCCATCGGACATGCCAATAACAACGTCTCGGACATTAGCCGAAGCGGTAAAATGAGGTTCTTTGTTGCTGGTTGGCGATGACATACTAAATAATTTTATATGATAAACACAGATTAAGAAATTAGTTATCGGTCCAGCTCATACCAAATTTGGAATAAACGTTTGGCAACCTGTTTAGCATCATGCCGAATTAGCGTCCGCTTAATGGCTTTATCATTCGGATCTTGAATTGATATCGATTGCGAGACTAAATGAGCGCCAATCGGCTGGGCTTTAATTTCAGAAAATCGGACAGTATTATTAAGGACCGGTAGCTCTCCTTCGGCTGCATAACGGTGTAATAAATAACTTTTAATTGGCTCAGTATTATAAAGTACATAATCGATTTTACGCTGACCTAGATATTTTTCTAAATGATTAACAAAGTCTACTACATGCCATCCATCAGTTTGGCCAGGCTTGGTTACTAAATTAGATACATAAACTAATGGTGCTGAGGTTACCGATAAAGCCTCAACCATGCCGCTAACTAGTAAGTTTGGAATAATCGAACCAAGTATATGGCCGGGAGCAATAACAATTAAATCGGCATCAATAATTGCCTGCCTAGCCTCCGGATTAATCATTACTGGTGGTTGGAGGCGTAACCGTGCATCGGTGCTTTGCATAATTCGTTCGCGAATTATATATTCGCCATGAATGGTTTCATTGCCATCATCAATTACTAATTCGTGCTTTTCCAGTGTCACAGGTATCACCTTACCGGTTATATGTAATATATGGCCGGCAATTTTAATAGCTTGGGCAAAATTGCCATACTGCAGCTCCAGCCCCGATAAAATAATATTACCGAGCGACTGACCCTCAAACCGACCGTCACCAAAACGATAACTAAATAAATTACGAATTTCCGGACTATCACTCAGCGCTACTAAACACTGCCGGACATCACCGGGTGGCAGAACACCAAGTTCATCGCGCAGAACACCAGACGAACCACCGTCATCACTCATACTGACAATGGCAGTTAAATTTGGTGTAACAGTTTTTAGTCCCTGAAGCAGAGTAAAACTGCCAGTCCCACCACCAATTATCACGATTGAAGGTAATTTTTCAGGCTTGGCTATGTTGGTATGGTGATCAATTTTTAAAATATCCTTTACGCGCATATATTTAGTATAAACTTTATGAAGTTTATACTACCAATTTAATGTAAAATATAGATTATGAATATAAAAAATAAAGTTGTGATTGTCACCG
Source organism: Saccharimonadales bacterium (SeqCode) (assembly GCA_050011495.1). Taxonomy (GTDB): domain Bacteria; phylum Patescibacteriota; class Saccharimonadia; order Saccharimonadales; family UBA4665; genus DATKGQ01. Next base: position 10,267 of record JBEKIY010000011.1, read on the forward strand.
GTGCCTCTAGTGGCATTGGCCGAGCCACTGCCATTTTGCTAACAAAACAAGGTGCCAAAGTTGCTTTAGTTGCCCGTTCCACCGACAAATTAAATAAGTTAGCCCGTAAACTAGATAATTCATTCCCCAGACCGACCGATATGACCAATATCCTAGCTATAAAAAAAATGGTTGAAGAAGTAATTAAACATTTTGGGCGGGTTGATATCTTGATTAATAATGCCGGTCAGGGTTATGATGCATCGATCGAACAGACCAGTTTAACTAACCTTCATCATATTTTCGAACTCGATTTAGTCGGACCGCTCGTTGCTATGCAACAAGTCATACCATTTATGAAACGGAAAAATCAGGGATCAATTATAAATATAAGTTCCGGAACGGCGCTGATGCATCTACCCGATATGGGTGCCTATGCTGCGATCAAAGCTGCTTTAGCTCATCTTAGTTTAACGGCACGCGAAGAATTAAAATCGTTTAATATTAACGTAAGCGTAGTTTACCCATATATTACAGAAACCGATTTTGGAAAAAACACCATAACTGAAGATAAAAACGAATACGAAACCAACGAAGATAATACTTATGAACCACCAAAAGCCGACTCAGCTGAATATATTGCTCAAAAGATCGCTGACTGCATTGTTAGCTCCGAAGCCGAATGTTATGCCCACGATTGGATGAAGCCAAAAAAATAAATTTATGTTGAACGGTGTTTTTGAAAGTACAGTTTAGGGTGAATTAACCAGTAACAATTTATAGTCCAACCGGCCCCGTAAACCTTTGGTGTAAAAAATCGTTTATCAGCCGAGTTCCAATAACGGCTTTTTGTCCGAGCGATTGTTGGCTTACGGAAATCGTAAGGTATTTTAGTGAATTGTTTAGCGTTATTAGGCATATAACTATTGTACTATTAATAGTTTGCATAATTTTAATTAGTTATATAAAAGAACAATTGTGGAAAATAATAATAGGGGTTGCTAAGGATATGCAGACTGGTATACTAATTATGTAAGCATTAGGGCAATCGTAAACAGTTAAAATGAAAAACCGTTTGAGAGATGGTAGGGGTACCAAGGGGGTTAGTTATCTGTATTCCCTATTAATTAAATATCCCCGTTCCTATCTTATCCAACATTCACTGGCCTACCGCCGCTGGCAACACTTCCGTTTTCGCCGTCATGTCCGTATTGCTTTTTCCGCTTTAGGCAGCATAGCAGTCGTTCTAATTATTATTGGTAGTTTTTCGCATAATGTTCTGGCTGTCATGACCTGGGTGCAAAGCGACTGGAGCGGCGGCATCGGTTCATCTACCACTAACCAATACTCGGCTGCCAGTAATGTAACTACTTCATCTACCACTAACCAATACTCGGCTGCCAGTAATGTAACTACCAGTACGGCCAATAAAATTACCCTAACTCAGACTAGCACCTGGGGGAGTTCGTTTAGTGCCTGGAAATACCGTCAACAAATAACTTTTAACAATACCACAGCAAATCTTGGCGTTACACCGGATACACTAACTAATTTTCCAGTACTAGTTGAATTAACATCCTCAAATTTTAATTTTTCTCATGCTCAATCGCTTGGTCAGGACATCCGCTTTACGGCATCAGATGGCAATACATCTTTAAATTATCAAATAGAGTCCTGGAGCACAGTTAATGATTTAGCTTACATCTGGGTTAATGTGCCGACAATTGCTGCCAATTCCTCAACAGGTAGTATTTATATGTATTATGGCAATTCTAATGTTTCAGATGGCCAAAACAAGTCTGGCACCTGGAATTCAGGATATGCTGGCGTATGGCATTTAAATGAAACGTCTGGAAACAATAGTGATTCAACCTCAAACAATAATACTGGTATAGTCGAAGGCAATCCAACTAGGATTACTAGCGGTGTTTTCGGAGGTGCCATAGATTATGTTGGCAGCAGCGACATGGATGGAATCTCGGCGATTAGCCTTAACAATACTTCATATGCAATTGAAGGATGGTTCTACTACCCATTAGTTGCTTCACCTTCCGGCTGGCGAACTTTAACCAGAGGGGCCAATGACCATCAGCTGTTACTTAATAGCAGCAATCAGTTAGGCTCATACGATAATGCTGGTGGACGGCAATGGATTTATTCAGGTTATACAATTTCTGGTTTAACCACTGGCTGGCACTATATTGCTGTGGTTGGGAATAACTCAAATGATACATCGTCATTTTATATTGATGGCTTATCGGTCGGTACAATAAATTGGAAATCCAATGATAATGTAGAGTATTTTGGAAATTATCAAGGCGGTACCCAACAATGGGGTTCGCTTGATGAATTTAGAATCTCTACTACACTACGCGATACTGCCTGGATAGCTGCCAGTTATAAGTCTGAATCAAATAATTTTGCTAGTTTTGGGACCGAACTTACTCAGTATCCCACCTCCGGTTCTCTCACTTCCAATATCTATGACACCAGCGTCGGTGAGAACTGGGGCAATCTAACCTATGCCGCTACTGTCCCGGCTAATACTACACTCTCAGTCTTAGTCAGAGCCGGCAA
>JBEKIY010000012.1:0-14437 GCA_050011495.1 Saccharimonadales bacterium (SeqCode)
TCTTTTGATTGTTTTTAGTAGTTACTTCTCGGATAGCAGTAATGCTGCCGCCAATTAATATTTGGTCATTATTACTTACTTCGTATAATTGCTTGATAGGAGTGGCAAACTGTTGCAAATAATTTTCGTAAATTTGTATCGGATTCTGGCTTAAAAATAATCCTAGTAATTCCCGTTCCCATTGAAGTTGTTCGCGCTCAGTATATTGCTCAGTTGGAGATTCAAATGAGAGTTTATAAATGGGGGTATGATCATCTTGGTCTAAATTCCCAAAGAGGTCAGTTTGGCCACTTTGTTTGTTTTTCTGAGCCTGACTGGCGTAAGCGATTATAGCGTCAATATTATGAAGTAAAGTTGAACGGTCATTAAATTTATCAAAAGCTCCGGCTTTTATTAAACTTTCCATAACTTTTCGGTTAACAACATGGGTATTAACGCGACTTAGAAAATCTTCAATTGAATTAAATTTACCGTTAGCCGTTCTTTCGCGGACAATTTCTTCAACTGCTCCAACCCCAACGTTTTTAATTGCTGACATACCAAAGCGAATTTGTGATTGCTCAATCGGCATTACACCAAAATTAACAAACGATTCATTGATATCTGGCGGCAACACTTCGATCCCCATGTGTTGGCATTCAGTTATTTCAATCGCTAATTTATCAATATTGTCGGAATTGCTAGTCATAAGTGCTGCCATAAAAGCAGCGGGGTAATGTGCTTTAAGGTAGGCTGTTTGATAGGCAATTAATGAATAACAAGATGCATGCGATTTATTAAAGCAGTAGGCAGCAAAGTCTTCTAGTTGACGCCACAATTGCTCCATTTGCTTGTGATCTGCTTTAGAAAATTTAACAGCACCTTCAATAAAATCCACTTTCATTTTAGCTAGAACAGAAGGAATTTTTTTGGCAATTCCCTTCCGCAACGTATCTGCTTGACCGCCAGTAAAGCCGCATAAATCTTTACTTATTTGCATTACTTGCTCTTGATAAACTAATACGCCATATGTATTCTTTAGAGCAGCTTCCATTTTGGGATGAAAATATTGAGTTTCTTTTGAGCCATTCTTACGAGCAATAAAATCATCTATAAACTGCATCGGACCCGGTCGGTAAAGGGCGTTCATGGCGACAATATCTTCGAAAACACTTGGTTTAAGCTGCTTAAGATATCGTTTCATGCCAGAAGATTCAAATTGGAATACGCCCGTAGTGTCCCCGTTTGCAAATAATCTAAGAGTTTTTTTGTCGTCAAGTGGGATTTTAGTGATATCTATTTTGTGACCATAGACTTTGCCAATAATACTAATGGCATCTTTGATAATTGTTAAATTGGAGAGACCAAGAAAATCAATTTTAAGCAATCCCAAGTGTTCAATTGGATTCATTGAATATTGGGTAGCAACTACCCCTTTTTGGGCTATTTCAAGTGGGGTAAATTTAGTAATACTGTCAGGTGCAATTACGACACCTGCGGCATGTACTCCATGTGAGCGGATGGTGCCTTCAAGTTGGATAGCTAAATCGAATACTTGTTTCGCTAATTCGTTTTTTTCATATTCGGCTTTAAGTTCAGCAATTTCTTTTAATGAAGTTGCCAATGGTATGTGACGCCCCTGATTGGGCATCGGTAACATTTTAGCCAACCGATCTGCTTCGGCATATGGCATTTGAAGTACTCGCGCCACATCTCTCAGGGCATTTCTGGCAGCTAATCTCCCAAATGTGACAATATTGGCAACACGATCAGTCCCATATTTTTCAACACAATACTCAATTACTTCGTCGCGTCTAGTGTCTTGGATATCTATGTCGATATCGGGCATTGATATGCGATCAGGGTTTAAAAAACGTTCAAACAATAAATCATAACTTAACGGATCCAGTTCAGTAATTTTTAGAGCGTAAGCAATAATTGAACCAGCGGCCGAACCACGACCTGGGCCAAAGATTATGCCCTGGTTTTTACCCCATGTAATAAAGTCTGCAATAATTAAAAAATAGCCGTTGAAGTTCATTTGATCGATTACTTCAAGTTCATATTTAGCACGGGTTTTAATTTCTAATGGCAATTTTTTCTTAGCTTCAGTAATATTTAATTCTTTGGTCTTATATTCATCGTAACCGCCGTATCTCCAAGCTAGACCTTGATAAACTAAGCGCTGCAGAAAACTTTTTTCGGTCTCGCCTTGAGGAACTTCAAATTTTGGAATCAATATTTTATCAAGTTCGATTTCAACTCGACAACGATCAGCAATTCGACGGCTATTTTTAATAAATTCCGGATATCGTTTCCCCCAACGATCAATAATTGATTGTGGATCAGTTACATGTAACTCAATATTCTTCATACTAAAGCGATTTTCGTCACCTAGGAAAGCCCCTGTCTGTACGCATAGCAATACTTCATGGGCCATTTGATCTTCTGGCAACAAATAATGCGCATCACATGTCAAAACGCATGGTATGTCTAATTCTTTGGCTAATTTTATGAGTTGTTCATTAACTATAGTCTGATCCGACCATACTGTCGGGTGTTTTGGATGGCCATGATCTTGTACTTCTATGTAGTAACGATCTCCAAAGATTTTTTTATACCACTGGGCAATCTCTTTAGCCTTATCATATTGACCAAGATGCAAGCTATCGGCAACTTCGCCATTAATGCAACCGCTTAAAACAATCAGCCCCTCTTGATATTCTTCAATTAAAACATGGTCTATTCTAGGTCGGTAATAAAAACCCTTTAGATTAGCGGTGCTAGACAGTGCCATGAGATTTTTATAGCCAATATTATTCATGGCCAGAATAGTCAAATGGTAACTTGCTTTGTCTTTAGCTGGATCTCGATCTGAAATAGTTCGGCTGGCAACGTAAGCCTCTAAGCCAATGATAGGATTGATGCCTTTACTCTTTGCTTCATCATAAAACTCAATTGCTCCGGATAGAGTTCCATGATCAGTTAAAGCAACAGCTTTCATGCCGTTTGCAGAGACAAAATCAAGTAATGGCCCAACTTTAGTAAGTCCATCTAACAAACTATATTGCGTGTGGTTATGAGTTTTTTTTCAAAAATGTTTTAAGGTGACTTAATGCTTTTGTGGCATCATTGATGGCTTTTTGTAAATCCTGATCTTGATTTTTGCCTTTGTGTGTAGCATCCAATAGTGCTTTGGCTTTGGATTTTGCTTGTTTAGCGGCAGTTAAAGCGATCTCAAACTGTTCTTTAGTTTTAGCGCTGACTGATCCAATTTTGACTTGTGCTTCTGCTATTATTTCAGACAGTTGATCATGTAAATTCTTGAGTTGTTTTTCGGTTTCAGCCAGACTTTTAAGAGTTACTTCCCTAATGTCTTTTCTGGTTTCCTTGCCGCTTTTCGGTGCCGTTAGGATACCTGCTGTAAATCCGGCGATTGCAGCAAAAATTGTGCCAATAGCCCACTTTTTAGTAGTATTTTTGCTCATATACACTCCTATTTATTGTGTTTTCTAACTGCATCCATAATATTAGTAATAAACTTACCTAGGGCAATTGGACTAGCAGTCCGTCTGAAAAAAGTACCAATGGCATCAGCTGAATCAGCAATTTTTTCAGCTTTCATAGCAATTCTTTTTAATGATTGTGTGACCTGGATAAGCTTAATGGTAAGTAATATGGCAACAATTAGAAATACACTTAGCGTAGTTGAGACAATTATAATCAGTACTTCGAGGGTAGTATTCATAATATATTCTTAGTCTATTATACAATAATCTAATTGCTTCGAGCTCTTAATTTAATGGATATCTAATTGGTCGCGGATTATTTTTTGTGTTAGTTCGGGGTTGGCCCTTCCTTTTGTGGCTTGCATGACTTGTCCAACAATAAATCCAATTGCTCGGAGTTCACCCTTTTTAATGTCAGTTGCGGCCTGTTCATTGGTTGATAGCACTTTCTTAACAATAGTAACCAATTCGGCTTCGTCAGATACCTGGACAAATCCTTTGTCCTTTGCTAAAGATTCGATATTTTCGGGTATATCAGTCGATGTAAGTAATAGTGTAAGTAAATCCTTAACTCGGCTAGAATTTAATTTACCGTCAATCATTAGGTTGTATATATCATTAAAAATACGTTGTTTAATTGTTAAATCTTTGTATGTCAATCTATCATCGCGTTTATGTAGTGGAATTTCGACATTAACTTGCCAATTAGCAAAACAACCGGCTTTCTTGGAGTCGTCCATGGCAGATTCAATTAATTTCATATATCCTGCTTTGTCATTATCGGCTTCGGCATCCAGAAGTGTTTCAATATGGGCTTGATCAATGCCAAGTTTTTTTAGACGTGATCGCCATTCAATTGGCATGATTGGTAATTCTTGACGAATTTTATTTATAAAATCTTCTTCAATTACAATTGGCGGAAGATCGGGTTCAGGAAAATAACGATAGTCATGTGCTTCTTCCTTGCTACGTTGGCTAATTGTTTGTTGTTTTTCTTCATCCCAGCCAAGTGTTTCTTGAATAATTTTCTCACCTGATTCAAGCAATTCGATTTGTCGATCAATTTCATACTCAATCGCTTTTTCAACTGCTCGAAATGAATTTAGGTTTTTTGTCTCTGTCCGAGTCCCTAAATTATCATCTTTACTTACACTAACATTGACATCAAATCGCATATTGCCGTAATAAAGGTTGGCGTCTGATACGCCAGCAAATTTCATCCCTAAATATAGTTCTCGGACATAGGCTCTAGCCTCAGCTGCCGAGTGCATATCTGGTTCTGAAACAATCTCCAGCAATGGAGTGCCAGCACGATTAAGATCTACTAGACTATAATCCGTATCTGATGGATGAGTGTTTTTACCTGCATCTTCTTCTAGGTGAGCTCTTGTAACTCCGATTATTTTCTCAACACCGTCAACTTCAATTTTAATAAAACCTTTGCCAATTATGGGTTGAGCATATTGAGTAATTTGGTAACCTTTGGGCAAATCGGGGTAAAAATAATGTTTTCTATCAAAAATACTGTAATGCTCTGGGGTTGTCCCGAGTACGAATGCGGCTCTGGTTGCCAAGTGAATAGCCTCTTTATTTAATACCGGCAATGAACCTGGAAGTCCAAAACAAATATGGCTAACGAGTGAATTAGGCGATGCTTCACGCGCATCATTATTAACCCCTGAGAATAATTTTGTAATAGTCTTGAATTGAACGTGGCACTCTATGCCAATAGTTGGAATATATTTCGCTTTCATATCAACTCTTGCCATGACTATAATGCCCTCAGGTCTTTTAATGCTTGCCGGAAGCCAACAAGTGCCGCTCTGACATCTTTTTGCCGAAGTTTAGCGTCAGTTTCATGAACAATTTTATTCCGCAGCTTATGACCAAACCAGACAGAATCATTGTTAGTAAAGGTGTGCTGGGCAGAGACTAATCGTTCTCCCATAGTTTTACCTTTAAAATGTGATTTTTTTAATGCTTCATCTAGTAACTTATCAGCATCAATAATAGCTAAGGCCCAGGTTGCCCGGTTAGCGCATAATTTTTGTAATTCTTGCCAGCGTTTTTTAAAGTATTCGACATTAAGCGTACGGGGTCGATGCTCTAAAATTATAAATATAATCCCAATGACTACTACCAGTATTACCACAGCAATGATTTCGCGGGACAAATTCATTTCAATAACCCTTCAAATGCCAAGGCTAGTGACAATAATTGGCGATCATGTTTTTGAGGCGCCATAAGTTGAAGACCAACTGGTAGTTTGTGGCTCATACCTGCTGGGACACTAATAGCTGGAATGCCCGTAAGATTTGCGGCAACCGTCATTATGTCTGACAGATACATCTTAAGAGGATCATTGGCATTTTGCCCAATTTTAAAGGCCGTGGTAGGGGCGACTGGTCCTAATAAATAATCAACTTCTTTAAATATTTCATTAAATTCATTGATCAGTTTAGTTCTAACGGTCTGCGCTTTCTTATAATAGGCATCATAATAACCACTACTCAATACGTGTGTGCCAATCATAATTCTTCGCTTGGCCTCACGACCAAAACCAATGGAACGGGATTTAATATAACTTTCTTCCAGTGAAGTGGCTTTAGGATAGCTATAACCAAAACGTTGTCCGTCATAGCGCGATAAATTACTACTCAATTCCGCCGGACAAATAATATAATAAACCGCCAGCGCGTTAGTTACAGATGGCAAGCTAACAGTTTTTATGTTTGCCCCTCTAGCTTGGCAAGCAGTAATTGCTTTATTAATGATATCTTTAACACCAGGGTCGACACCTTGTCCCATATATTCTTTAACTATGCCAATTCGGGCAGCTTTTAGCTCGCTAGTCAACTCAGTATAGCTTGTATCATCTCGCTCGATCATAGTACTGTCCAATTGGTCAATTCCAGCAATAATGTCCAGGACTAAAGCCGCATCATTCACAGTATTAGTCAGTGGACCAATAACATCCGTGCTGCTAGCCATGGCAATTACACCGCTTCTAGATACTAAACCATAAGTTGGCTTATAGCCGACTACTCCGCAAAAACTCGCTGGCTGGCGAATTGAACCGCCAGTATCTGTGCCAAGCGCAAACGGCGCCATTTCTAAAGCTACAGCGGCGGCCGAACCACCAGAACTACCTCCGGGGACCCGATTTTCATCAAACGGATTTTTGGTTACCATAAAATCGCTGTTTTCGGTGCTTGCTCCATGGGCGAAAGCATCGAGATTGGCTTTTGCCACACAAATTGCACCTTCTGCTTCCAATTTATTAATCGCAGTGGCCTGATATGGCGCCATAAAACCTTTTAAGATATTGCTAGCGGCAGTTGTTTCATCGCCGAACACCAAAAAATTATCTTTAGCAATGAAGGGCACTCCAACTAACCGGCCTTTAATTTTGCCAGCGGCTAATTTCTTATCAATTTCAGCTGCCTTTTTTTGAGCGGCATCATCTAGAGTTGTGATAATAGCTTGGTAAGACTTTTTATCAGCAATTGTTTTTAACGACCGTTGCACTAGTTCGGTAGCAGTTGCTTTACCGCTTTGCACGTTAGCTGTAAGTGTTTTTAAATCAGGCCATTGATTCATAGAATACGTTTAACCTTAATCTGATTATCAACGACAGCTGGAACATTTTTTAATAAATCAGCAGGTTTATAACCATAATCTATCACGGTGTCTTCGCGGGTAACGTTTACTAAACCAGTTACTTGGTTGGTAGGCTGCAAGTCATCAACGGGTACATCTTGTAATTGTTCAACGTATTTTAATATTTCATTTAATTCGGACTGATAGCGGTCAATTTCCGATTCATCAATCTCAAGTCTTGCTAAATAAGCCAACTTTAATACATCTTCCCGCGTAAGTTTTGCCATTTCCAGTAAGTATACCACCGTGAGCAGGCTTAATCCATGATACCAGTTGGGTGATGTTTTAGTATTTAATCAACTTGCATAATTTTTTAGCTTGGTATTTACTTCTTCAATAATGTCTCTTAACTCAGCAGCTTTTTCAAATTCTAAATTCGCGGCGGCCAATTCCATCTGGCCAGTTAAATCCTTAATCAGTGACTTATATTCATCTTTTGGAATGGCTTTTAAGTTAAGTCTCGCGGTTTTAGCGTCTTCTGGCAGATCGGGCCGTAACCGATTTTCAACAGATCTAATAATTCCGGTTGGAGTAATACTGTGTTTTAAATTATACTGTCGTTGAATTTTACGGCGACGGTTGGTTTCACTAATTGTTTGCTTCATGCTTTCGGTAAGTTTATCGGCATACATGATTACACGACCGTCAGCGTGTCGAGCAGCCCGTCCGACTGTCTGGATAAGCGCCTGTTGGCTCCGCAGAAATCCTTCTTTATCAGCATCTATTATAGCCACCAAACTTACTTCTGGAAGGTCAATCCCTTCTCGCAATAAATTAATTCCAACTAAAACATCGTACTTGCCAAGCCGTAAGTCCCGGAGAATATCTGTTCGGTCAAGTGTATTAATGTCACTATGAAGGTACGACACTTTTATTTGTACTTCAGCCAGGTATTCAGCCAAGTCCTCGGCCATCCGTTTTGTTAAAGTTGTTATTAAAACTCTTTGGTGTTTCGCAACTGTTGATTTGATTTCAGCTATTAGATCATCAATTTGCCCTTCAATCGGACGGACGTCGATTTTAGGATCTAGTACGCCCGTTGGACGGATTACTTGTTGAGCTGGCTTTGGGCTGCGGCTTAATTCATAACTAGCCGGGGTAGCGCTGACATAAACAACCTGATTGATGTGTCTTTCAAACTCAGTAAATGTTAGTGGCCGGTTATCTAGTGCACTTGGCAAACGAAAACCATAATCCACCAATACTTCTTTTCGAGCCCGGTCGCCGTTATACATTCCGCGTAGTTGCGGCATGGTCATGTGAGACTCATCAATAAACATCATAAAATCGTCTGGGAAATAATCCAGCAAGGTCGCTGGTTGCTCGCCAACCTCACGATTTGTCAGATAACGACTATAGTTTTCTATGCCTTTCACAAAACCTGTTTCTTGTAGCATTTCAAGATCAAATCGTGTTCGTTGAGCTAATCGCTGTGCTTCTAATAATTTATTCTCTTTTTTGAATTGCTTTAAGCGTTGATCAAGTTCAAGCTCAATCTTGCCTAGTGCAATATTGAGTTTTTCTCGCGGCGTTACATAGTGTGAACTAGGAAAAATTGTATAACTGTCAAGTTGTGCCAATACCTCGCCAGTTAAAGGATTAATTCTGATGATTCTCTCGATTTCATCACCAAAAAACTCAATTCGGTAGGCAAGTTCTTCGCTAGCGGGGAATACATCAACCACATCTCCATGGGCCCTGAAAGTACCTCGATGAAAATCAATATCATTGCGTTGATATTGAATGTCCGTAAGGTGTCTTAAAAATTTATCGCGCATACGACGTTCGCCACACGTGACAGTAATTGCCAAGTCACCATAATCCTCAACCGAACCAATCCCATAAATACAGCTTACGCTAGCAACTATAATGACATCTCGCCTTGACAATAAAGCATCAGTTGCGCCGTGGCGAAGACGGTCAATTTCCTCATTTATGTCACTGTCTTTTTCAATATAGGTATCGGTCCGCGGGATATAAGCTTCTGGCTGATAATAATCGAAATAGCTGACAAAGTAATGGACCGCGTTATTTGGGAAAAAATTACGGAATTCATTATAGAGTTGGGCGGCAAGTGTTTTGTTGTGACTTAAAACAAGAGTCGGACGCTGGATATTTTGTATTATATTAGCCATCGTAAAAGTTTTACCAGAACCCGTTACACCAAGTAGTACTTGATTTTTTTCGTTGTCAACAATCCCTTTGCTAAGTTGAGCAATTGCCGACGGTTGATCGCCAGTTGGTTGGAAGTTACTTTTTAGTTGAAAGTTTTGCACAATCCAATTGTAGCAAGGATCGGATTAGTAATTATTATTTCATTAGTTATTGATATAGTTCGCCGTATTTGGCTCGTTCTTTATCAAGGTACTTTGTAATATCAGTAATTAATTGTGTGGCGTTGTTTGAAAATAGAATTTCTACACCATCTCTTTCCTGTCCAGCAAGTTTAATTAGAGTTTTTATTTCGTTACTTACGCCTCCAGCACCTTGGAGAAAACCAATTGGCGTGCCGGTTTCTACGGCCACCGTAAATTCGTGAAGTGTACCTAACCTTCCACCAATACTGATTACTGCGTCGGCTGAGTTAATTAAAAGTGCGTCGCGGCCGACATAATGTAACCCTGTAAACAAAATTACATCGTAAGATTTAGTTGGAAGTCGGTATTTATAGACATGCTCAATTTTGGAAGCCGCTGGACTTAAACCAATACTCATAATGCCACCGGCAGCTTTATAGGCTTGGGCAGTACAATCTGGGATTCCGGTTGTGGCACCAGAAAGTAAACTATGACCAGCTTTAGCGATTGCTGTTCCTGCTGCTATAGCTAGTTGCTTACCTTCAGCAACACTTTCACCTTTGGCTGCTCCAGAAATACATATCTGATACATTCTATCCCTCCCCGATTGATGCCATAACTGGTTCTTCGACTAGTTCACCGCTAAAGCGATGCAATGCTAATTCCAAGTTTTCTTGGCTTAAATATCTCGAAAATAATTCACACCACATTCTATCGCGCATATATCCTAAAATTCTTTGCCCAAATGGTAATTTATTGGCAACACTAATAGCCACATCCAACATATTTAGTGATACTGGCTGGTTATTTTTCACTAAACCCAAACATGCTGTATCTTGCCAGAACTCGAGTTCTGGCATTGCTTTAACAAGAGCTGATTCCGCCCGAGCTAACTGAAGATCTTCGGCCTGAACATGTGGTTCAAAAATTTCGGGGTGATCGTTTAAGCCATGCTTGTCATAATAATAATGAATTACGCGCCAGGGTAAAGTTCGACCAAATATAACTGATGAGGTAAGCGGTTCTTTGTGCGCATATTGACTTACTAAAACGCCAAAATTAGTTTTTACTTGTTGCAATTTAAGAAACGCGCTGCAACGACGAATGTCATTAATACTTTCGATTACAAATAGCGTGCTTGTGATAGCATATGCCGGCAAGTCTACTGTTGTAGGCATTACAATAATAGCGCCTAATTCTTGAAATGCCGAACTTGTCTGTTTGTTATTTGCCACAAAGTCAGTTGCTATTTTTCTCCAAGCTTTAGACTGCGGATAATACAACGACATTTTTCTGGTTTCAAAGTTGCTGGGTTGTAGTTTTTTATATTGATTCAAAAATTTTGTTTGCCATTCGCTTGATTCATAAATAAAGGCGGCGGCATAGATTTGAGCCACAACCTCATGCTTAAGCATAGAGTCGCATGAACGATAACCAAGTGCTTGCATGGCTTTTAAGGGTGGAGTGGTTTTCAATAATTTTTTAGCAACTGCTAAACGCAACGCAAAACAACTTTTAGGAAAATGTAACTTTTCAATAAATTGCTTTAAAGTAACCATGATTTCAGGCGGAGTAGCTGTATTGCTCAGGTTTAACTTTAACCGTAACAGGTGGTCGTCATTAATAAGTCTTTGCTGCAGAGATACATATAATTCTTCTGGAGTTGTGTCGATTGGATCTAAACCTAGCTGCCGAAGTTTATCTTGAACTTGCTGTAATATCTCGGTAGATAACGTAATGTCGGCCGCAGGAGATCCATTTGTTTGTTCCAGTCTACGTAAACTAAGCTGAAACTCTGGTTCATGGGCTCCTAGTAAATTTGAAAGAATGCGCGTCATTGCTTACAGATTATCATAAGCACGTTAAGTGAGTAAATTGCAATCTAGAAACGTTCTGGTTTATACCACTCTGGTGCCTTACGTAAATACTCATCTAGCTCTGATTCGGTTAATAATCCCGCTTGAGTACCGATTTTTTGGACAACACTCATGGAATTAATTGGGGCCCATTGTAGTGCACCTTCAATGGTGTTGCCCTTTATTAGTGCCGCTACAAAAGTTGAAGCAAAAGCATCACCGGCACCTGTTCTTTCATACGGCGGAGCAATATCTGGATATAGGGGCATCTTGAAATGATTTGTACTATCCGAAGCATAAGCCCCAGCAGGTCCATCAGTAATAACTACAATGCGCGGACCAATCGCATGAAGATGATTGAGTAAATCGTTTATATCATCGTGATTACCGCCACCAACCGTCACTGCCTCTTCGCGGTTTAGAATCAATACTTCACATCGTTTATAAAGCCTGTGTAATCTTTCGGCTCCGGCTTCCATTTGAAAAGTCCCGGGTTGAAAAGCAAGTTTTACGTCTGGGTTTTGGTCAAGCCATTCAGCAACTTGATCATGGAACTGAATACCCTGCTCACTTATTGAAGTAAAATATGCCCAGCGTGGTTGCTCATAATGTCTTAGATGCGGCCAGTGATAATCATATTCTTCGTGTTTAACCAGAATCGTACGCTCATCTTTATACCAAAGCACAAAGTGATAATTACTTTTTTTACCAGGATTAATTCTGACAAAACGTGTATCAACCTTATTGGCTCCGAGCGCGTGTATAATATCCAATCCGTATTTATCGTCGCCAACATTAGTTACACAACTGCTTTTTAATCCCAAACGAGCAAAAGCCACCGCGGCGTTACTGGCATTGCCAGCCCCTTCCACAACAACGCTTTTTTCAAACGGCAATTTAGCTGCAAAATGCATTGCCAACCATTGACCCTGATCATTAGTGTAAGTAATGGCTTGATCGTCAAATAACTTAACAAAAGCATCTATTGCCACATCGCCAATACTTATTACATCAAGTTGGCCTTCGGCTGGAGTGGTTTGCGGAGATGTCCCACCAGAATCATTCATGCTAATGTTTATCTTGACACATGATTAGTTGACATTCAACCAATAATTGCCTTACCAGCTGAATTAAAGTCACGTAATTTACTCTCTACGACTTCCTGAACAGCTGTGATTACATTGGGCAATAATTTCGCTACTGAATATTCATCCGGATTATCGCGTAAAACTTGCTCTAGTGTTTTACGGTAGACATATCGCATATCTGAATTAATGTTTATCTTAGTCACGCCGATTTTTATGGCATCCATAAAATAATGTCCGGGAGTATCGCTGCCGCCATGTAAGCTTATATTACAATCAATCTTACTTCTGATACGTGCCAGTAAATCAAGATCAAGAATTTTTGGTACCGGATATTTCCCGTGTAAATTACCAATTTGAACAGCAAAAGTATCGATGCCAGTTTGAGCCACAAAATCTGCTGCCCCATCTGGTGTAGTGTTGTATTTTTTTACTTCTTCGTAATCAATCGGTTCGGTATGTAAATTAGACGATCCCATAAAGTAGCGTTCTTCAGCCTCTACTAGTGCACCGGTTAGTTTAGCATAAGCAACAATCTCTTTTGTCTTAGAGATAATTTCTTCTCGAGATGCATCATGGTTGGCTTGTGAAATATCGATATGGATAAATTCAAAACCGGCTTCGATCCCAGCTTTTGCAGCCTCCACGCTTGGACTATGGTCAAGATTAATATATATCTCCAGGCCATAATCATTTTTAAAGTTATCAACCATATCCCGGACATTATCAAGCCCAATAGTGTCAACTTCGCCTTGACTCAATTCAACTAAAATCGGGGCCTTCATATTAACCGCCGCTTGAGCTACGGCCCGGAGAGTCGGTTCGTCGTCTAGGTTAAAAGCTCCGAAAGCAAATTGATCAGATCTAGCTCTAGCAATGGCATTACGAGCCTTTTGGCAGTTCTGGCGCATTTCTCGTAAATTTAATGACATACTTCATCCTTTCCTATCAATTAATTCTTGAGTTGCTAAAACAATGTGATCTGCATCTAGGCCAAAATGCCTAAGCAATTCGTCAGGTTTACCTGATTCTCCAAAGTGATCTTTCATGCCTATTCGACGCATAGCAGTTGGACAACGTTCAGATAATATTTCGGCAACCGCACCACCTAAGCCTCCGTTTATTTGGGCGTCTTCAGCTGTAATTACGGCTCGTGTTTTTTTAGCGCTGGCAATAATTGTTTCAACGTCCAATGGTTTAATAGTGGGGACATTAATAACTTCTGCTGAAATGTGATGATGAATTAAGCGCTCGGCTGCAAGCAAAGCCTGATAAGTCATCGTACCGGTTGCGATAATTGTCACATCAAAACCTTCCAGAAAAACGAAAGCTTTACCGATTTCAAAAGGAGTCTCCGGTAAAGTTATGATAGGTGTAGTGTTTCTAGCTAAACGCATATAATTCGGACGTAAATCTGCGGCCATGGCTAAAGTAATCTTTTCGGCTTCAATTGAATCGCATGGCACTAGTACTACCATATTTGGCAAAGCTCGCATTAAGGCTATGTCTTCAAGCATTTGATGGGTTGCCCCGTCGGGTCCGACGTTAACACCTGCATGTGAGCCGATGATTTTCACTGGACGATCGTTTAAACAAATTGTGGTTCTGATTTGCTCCCAGTTGCGACCCGGACTAAATGCCGCGTAACTTGATACAAACGGTATCTTCCCAAAAGCTGCCAGACCTGATCCTACGGTAATTAGATTTTGCTCACTAACCCCAACTTGTATAAAACGATTTGGGAATTCTTTAGCAAAAAGACTAATTTTAGTTGAATCGGTCAGATCAGCAGTTACTGCTACAACGTTTTTGTCACGTTTTCCAGCACTGAGCAACCCCCTACCAAAACCATCACGAATCGACTCAGTTTGTAAATCTTTTTTGGTAATATCAACTGTCAATAAATTCATTATTTCAGTCGACCTCGCTTTCTATTTTCCCTCTTAAGGAACGTAGTTCGCGTAGGGCCACTTTAGCTTGTTCGGCTTTGGGCGGCATACCTGCGATATCCGCCAAACCCGGTGGGTTACCATGCCAACGGTAATCATATT
>JBEKIY010000013.1:0-11293 GCA_050011495.1 Saccharimonadales bacterium (SeqCode)
TGGCGGTATAGAGCCAGTAGCCTTTGCCGTCATTTGTCGGGACAATCCCGACGACTGGCTGAGTCAAATGTCGATGGCTAGCATCGCCAAAAAAGGCGCAACCGAAGTTGAAAACTTTGCCATTGCTTTGAACTGCCCAGTAACCAAACTCCTTGAAGGGAGCGGCAGCGATACCAACGTAATGCACAGTAGAGCTGCTGGAAGGGTTTGACGCGAAAGCCGGACAACTGCTGATCAATACCAGTACAGGTAAAATCACACAAAGGGTAAAGCGTTTCACGTTAGTTACCTTTCTGTTTGAATCCCAATCGTATGATGTGGGGCTAGATTTTTTAGATTTGCCTAAAACACCTGGATCCACATCTTACCTAGGATTCAAAAGATCAGTTTGACATGTTAAAGTGCTTCGGAGTAAATACCTCACTCAACGAAACATGCATATATTAGCATAATTGAGCAAATAAATCAAGTTTTTTAACCTACTGTTGACATAAACAAGCCCAAGTTTCTCTAACTATTTGCTTAGAAATGATAAATTAGCATGTGATTGCTGGATTTATTGTACGAGCATCACTTTTATAATTTATGCCTTATAATACGCCACCACCACGGCGCTATGGATATAGGTCGTTGTAATACAATAGAAGTTTTAGGGCTAGAAAATTGACCAGGGACTTCAACAACTCCGACAGTTGTAGTTGTTGATACTGGCGCATAAACAGCTTGCAAAGAAGTTATAATAGGGGTTTTTACTCCTTTCCAGATAGGTGAAGCAATATCATTTACAGATATTGCGGGGTCAGTAGCTCCCCAAGGGATTTTATAGGCACCAACGATTTCATTACGTTTGATAATTGTAGCTAAATAGAAATTTGTTTTAGCTGAATTTAATAAAGGTAGGCAAGCGTTAATTGCATCTTGAAGTGTTGTAGTGCCCACAATACTCCCGACGATCTCAATACTGGGAGACGAAACGCTAAGTTTATCGCTAGCAGCAAATAAATAGACGCCACCGGCTTGATTGGTATTACCGGTTTTAATGCCAATTATGCCATCATTACCAAGTAACCAATTAACATTTTTTACGACACCAACAACTGGTAAATTCGCTTGAGTTTGATTAACTATTTGAGCAATCACCGGGTTATTTAGAGCTTGAAAGCCAAGTAATATCAGATCATGGGCAGTACTAGTGGTTGAAGGTAAAAAACCGCTGGCATCTGCGCCAACTGTTGTTTGGTCTAAGCCGATCGACTTAATGTACTGGTTGGCAGCAAGAGTGTAGCTTGGCAATGATCCGTATGCCCAAATTGCCAAACTATCTGCCATATTATTGGCCGAAGGCATTAACATCGCCTCTAATACTTGATACTCACTAATCTGTTCACCTGGTAATACTTTCACGACCGATCCTTGCTCGGCGACATACTGGTTATAGATTGCCACATCGGCATTTGTCATTGTAATAACCGGTGTTTGCAATTGGTTGAGCGATAGCGGATATTTCTGCAAAACAGTCAAAGCAGTGATTAATTTAGCTACACTGGCAATTGGCAATTGTGTCTGTGCACCGTTAGTCGTTAATATACCAAAGCCGACCGCGCCAATAGCCGCTTCCTTGCCAGTCGGCCAAATTAACGGATTTGGAACAGTTATCGGGGAAGTAATCTTGTTTGTTGTCGGGTATAACGCTGGCAGCGGGCGAAAAAAGTTAAATATTAACAAGCCAACCAATATCAGCAGGACGATTAAATATATTAGTGAACGGTGATTGGCTAATGAAGACCGTCGACGGGACATGCATTCATCATATCAATATTCATTAAATAAATACCTAAAATATACTTAGCGACATGATATAATTAATATAAGTGTTAAGAGGAGATAAGAAGCAATGATTGCGGTAATAATTCTGGTTATAGTTGTAATAGTTCTTGGTGCTATTTTTGCCGGACTTTATAACGGACTTGTTCGATTAAATCAACGGACCGATGAAGCTTGGAGTGATATAACAGTCCAACTTAAACGACGCTCAGACTTAATACCAAATTTGGTAGAGTCAGTAAAAGGCTATGCGTCACACGAGAAAACTGTTTTTGAAGATGTTACTAGGGCCCGGACAGCGGTAATGAACGCCCAAGGTCCGGCAGATACTGCTAAAGCTGAGAATATGTTCCAGCAAACAATGAAGAGTCTGTTTGCGGTAGCTGAAAATTACCCACAGCTAAGGGCTACGGAGAATTTCCAACAACTTCAAGCTGAACTGGTCGACACAGAAGATAAAATACAGGCTTCTAGGCGATTTTATAATGGTATGGTACGTGACTTTAATACCAAACGAAAAACTTTCCCAACTAAAATGTTTGCCAATATGCTTGGATTTCACCAAGACAAAGAATACTTTGGCGTTGATGATGCCGAACAACAGCAAATCCAAGAACCAGTTAAGGTCAAGTTCTAAGACGAATTAGTTTATATATTCCATAGAGCGTTTCAATGTATAGCCAAATTGCTTCAAATAAAAGACGAACAGTTATTATTTTGCTAGTCTTTTTGTTATTTATCGGTGCCCTGTCCTATCTATTTGGAGTTGTTTTGGGCAATCCCAATACGGCTTACATAATTTTAGTGATTGGAGTTATCTATGCCATTATTAGTTATTTTATGGCGAGTAAGACAGCTTTAGCAGTCAACGGCGCCCAAGAAATTCAAAAGCAAGATAACCCGGTATTATGGCGAATCGTCGAAAACCTTACTATTACCGATGGGTTACCAATGCCAAAAGTTTATATCATTAACGATCCTGCTCCCAACGCTTTTGCCACCGGTCGAGATCCAAATCATGCTTCAGTTTGTGTGACAGCTGGTTTGCTTGACATCATGAATGAAGATGAACTTCAAGGTGTAATTGCCCATGAATTAAGTCATGTTAAGAATTATGATATACGAGTTAGCATGATTACATTTGCACTCGTGGCAGTTGTCGCCATATTAGCAGATGTGGTTTTGCGATTTACTATTTTTGGAGTTGGCGGTCGTCAACGCAACGAAGAAGGGCAAGCTGGAGCAATTTTGCTCTTAATCGGCATTGTCGCAGCTATTTTAGCGCCGATTATTGCCACCTTAATTCAACTAGCCGTGTCGCGGCAAAGAGAATACTTAGCCGATGCCACGGGCGCTCTAACTACTCGTTATCCGGAGGGCTTAGCCGATGCTCTTGAAAAAATAAAACAATCTAATAGCGGGGGAGTATTACGAAAACAAAATACTGCAACTGCTCATTTCTTTTTTGTAAATCCCTTACGAAACCACAGCATTACAAATCTTTTTAGTACACACCCTCCAATTGACGAACGAATTGCCAAGTTACGCAGCATGGACACTAAGTATTAATGTCCGCATAGGTTACTTAAACAATGCCAACTACCAAGAAGTTAAAAACAAAAACTAATCAAAAATCTAAAACACCGTTAGCAAAACCAAGTCGGCAATTACCTAAAAAATCATCAGTCACTGGTTCTTATGGAGTGCGTCGCTTAAAACAACCACGCTATAAGTCATTTAAACTCCAGAAACGAATTAAACCGCTATACCCAAAATTACCTGGTTCATTTAGTTTATTTTGGCGCTCTTTGAAATTATTATTCCGTAATTGGAAGTTTTTTCTAATAATAATAGTAATCTATGGTGTTCTAAATCTACTTCTTGTTAGGGATTTGGCTAATGGCACAAGTCTTAGTCAGTTAAAATCTGTACTTGATCCATTTGCAAAAACTAACACTTCACAATTATCGAACGGATTTACATTGTTTCTGTACCTTCTTGGTAACTCGAATAACTCTAATAATGCCAATGCTGGTGTTTTTCAAACTATCCTGCTAATAATAATCAGTTTAGCTATAATCTGGGGTTTAAGGCAGGCTTATAACGGAATCCACGCTCGAGTCAGAGACGCCTTTTATCAGGGTATGAATTCGCTTATCATGTTTATCCTGATTTTACTTGTTATTGGGCTGCAGTTAATACCATTTATCTTGGGGGCAACGCTTTACAATCTAGTTATGAGTAACGGAATTGCCGTCTACACCATTGAGAAATGGCTTTGGGCGTTGCTATTCTTTATTCTAGCGGTGATTACTATTTATATGATCTGTTCATCGATTTTTGCTTTGTATATTATTACGCTACCTGATATGACGCCTATGAAAGCTTTACGTTCAGCCAGAGAGCTTGTTATGCACCGTCGCTGGGAGGTTTTGAGAAAAGTGATCTTTTTACCAATTGCTCTAATCGTTATTGCCACAATCATCATGGTGCCCTTACTTTTGTTGTCGACACCAATTGCGGTCTGGATATTTTTTGTTATGACCATGGCCGGACTTGTTGTAATCCATAGCTATGTATATGCTCTATATCGGGAGCTATTGTTATGAACAAAATGTCTCATCAACAAGCAATTGATCGATTAGCCAAATTGCGAGAATTAATATCGCAATACTCTGTTGAATATCATGTTGAGGATAATCCATCCGTGTCAGATGCTGTTTACGATGGTTTAACGCAAGAATTAAAGAAAATTGAAAACCAATACCCCGATCTTATTACAAATGATTCGCCAAGCCAGCGAGTCGGCGAGAAACCGTTAGAACAATTTGAAAAAATTCAACATTTGACTCCAATGCTGAGTCTTGAAGATGTTTTCAATCGACAAGATGTAGAAGCCTGGATAACCCGAACGCAAAAATTAATTCCGGCCGGTACATCCGAGTTTTTTGTTGACATTAAAATGGATGGCCTAGCCTGTGCCTTGATTTACGAGGACGGAAAACTAGTTAGAGCGGTGACGCGTGGCGATGGTTATATTGGCGAAGATGTGACACTAAACGTCCGAACCATCCGAAACGTGCCGCTTCGACTGCACAATTCAAATAAATATCATAAATTTCTGACAGGCAGAACCGAAATTAGGGGTGAGGTCATCATGTATAAGACTGATTTTGCCCAATTAAATGAACAACGACAAAGCGCTGGTTTGCCACTTTTTGCAAATCCTAGGAATTTAGCGGCCGGAACCATCCGTCAACTTGACCCGCGCTTAGCGGCTGCTCGACCCTTGCGTTTTCATGGTTATGACCTTATCCGTGATGACCAAAAAGAGGTACCGACAAACATGTTAGCATATGAAGCCATGCGTGGATTAGGCATCACAATTAACCGTCAAGCGGCCGTATTTCCGTTACTTGATCAAGTAATGAAGTTTATTGATGAATGGTCGTCGCGCCGCCATAATTTACCATTCAATACTGACGGCTTAGTAATTAAAATTAATGATCGTCAACTATTTATAAAACTTGGCATTGTTGGTAAGCGACCCCGTGGGGCTGTTGCTTTTAAATATCCAGCCGAGCAAACCACTACATTTCTTAAGGATATTGTAATTTCAATTGGCAGAACAGGTGCAGCTACACCCGTAGCAGTATTTGACCCGGTTATTTTAGCGGGGACCACAGTAAAACATGCATCGTTGCATAACGCTGACGAAATAAGTCGGAAAGATATTAGAATTGGCGACACGGTAGTAATTTTTAAAGCTGGTGACATCATCCCCCAGGTAGACCATGTACTTACTGAATTACGTCCAGCTACCGCTAAACCATTTGATATGTTAGCTGAGTTAAAACGGCAATATCCAGATCTGCAATTTGTCAGACCAATGGGCGAAGCAATTTACCGAATAAAAGGAGCTAGCGGTAAACTATTATTAAAACAATCCTTAGTTCATTTTGCCAGTAAAGGAGCTTTGGATATAGATACGCTTGGCGATAAAAACGTCGCTGCACTAGTTGATGCTCGTTTAGTCCATAACCTTGCTGATATATATAAATTACAGAAAGAATCAATTATTCAACTTGAGCGTTTTGCAGAAGTATCCACTAATAACCTCATCTCCAGTATCGCCGCCCGTAAACACCCACCACTGGTAAAATTTATATATGGTCTTGGCATTCGACACGTTGGCGCCCAAACAGCAATTGACCTAAGTGAAAAATTTAATTCGATTGCGAAATTAAGTGAAGCCACACTCGATGAATTACAAGAAGTTGAAGGTGTGGGAAAAATAGTTGCTGAATCGATTTTAGCTTGGTTTGCAGATCAGGATAATCAAAAACTACTGGAAGAATTTAACCGGTTAAATGTTACGCCAGTCTTTAAACCGACCGAGAAAGGTCGCCTGCACGGCTTAAATTTTGTGATTACCGGTACGTTGCAAACTATGGGGCGCGAAATGGCGGCCGAAAGAATACGAGCCTTAGGTGGGAAATTCCACTCGAGCGTTGGGAAAGAAACAGATTATTTAGTTGTTGGTCAAAACGTTGGCGCTTCTAAACTAAAAAGCGCTAAACAACTTGGGATTAAGCAAATTACCGAAAACGACCTCGTTAAATTACTTGACAATAAGTAAAAAGAGGTTATGCTTAGATTAACTCGTGCGCTAAACGCGACGCGTGAAAACAAAAACTATTAAAACACCCGTCGCCGGGTGGGAGCGCACGAAGAATCCAACGTGCTGTGATACAATCAACTCGTCTATCAATTACGATGGATCGATGAGGGTAGAAATTAAATATTAAGACATGGTTTCATGCTTCCCTCAGCAGCAACCATTAAATAAGAGAGTAAGAGATTAACAATGGCAACCAATAAATTATTTGTAGGCTCACTGCCTTATAGCATGACAGATGAGGAACTAAATCAGCTTTTTGCTGCGCATGGCACAGTACTTTCTGCCAAAGTAATTGTCGACAGAGAAACCCAACGCTCAAGGGGTTATGGATTTGTCGAAATGTCTAACGAACAAGAAGCTCAGTCAGCAATTGAAAATTTGAACGGCCACGAAGTAAATGGTCGAGCAATTGTAGTTAATGAAGCCCGGTCACCAGAAGAGAAAAAAGAACAACACAGCGATAATCAAGGTGGTTTTGGCCCAGACAACGCTGTTTAGGAAATAATTAACAATTTAAGGGGTAAATGATGAAACGTCCTTGGACAATTGTATTTATTTTAGTCGCTATAATATTCTTTGGTTTAGCAGTTTTCTATTGGACAACTAAAGCCGGATCGCTACCACATTATTTCCCGGGTTATGAAGCTGGCTCAACACACGTCCATCTTAAACATGGATTAGCCGCATTGATATTGGGTATTGGTAGTCTGGTATTAGCCTGGTTCTCTAGTGGCAAGAAAAGTAATTCTAGCGAAGAAAAAAGTACAAAGACAGACTAATCCCAGCAACAAAGCAGTAAATTGCGAAAGGAGTTAGTGTTTTTGTTCGGAAATACCTTATTAGAAATGCTACCGACAAGTAAGCAGCTAATGCTGCACAAATAGCTCCGACCAGCATAGCAACTCGCATGTGTAAGTAAGAATGGCTAAACACATCAGGCAGCTTTAGAACCGAAGCGGCTAAAATTATTGGCGTAGCTAGTAAAAAACTGAATCGTGCCGCTTCCTCGTTATTTAAACCAGTAACTAAACTTCCGGCCATAGTAGACCCAGATCGTGAAATGCCAGGGAACAATGATGCTGACTGGAATATGCCAATCCCAATTGCTTGACGCCAGTTTAATCTGGCAATACCTTTGTCGCGCTCCAGAATATTATTTGGAATTGTCTGCCGATTTTTTCTGATCCGTTCAGCGCTAAAAAGGATTACACCGTTCAGCGCTAAAAGCAGGGCAGCAATTTTCGCGGATGTAAACAATTTACTTAATGAATCCTGAAACAGTAATCCTAGTATTCCCGCCGGGATTGTGGCAACAATCAAGAGCCAACCGATTTTGGCGTAACTATCATTAGAATCGATCTGTTTTGCTTTAAATGAACGGATTATACCGTTGATAATTTTTTTCCAGTCTTTCCAAAAAAACGCAAACAGCACTAAAGCGGTAGCAAAATGGGTGCCGACTAGAAAAGTTACATAATAAGATCCATTTTGTTGAATGTGCCAATTAAACAGTTGTGGAATAATTACACTGTGTCCGAGGCTAGAAATTGGAAATAATTCGGTTATCCCTTGAACTAATCCAAGAATGATAGCATGTAGAACGCTAATCATAGGTTTAAGCATATCCTATTCATAGCAGTCTAATCAATCGTCCAATCTTTTGAATAATTATCTTGGTGGAGCTAAGGAGGCTTGAACTCCTGACCTCTTGCATGCCATGCAAGCGCTCTAGCCAACTGAGCTATAGCCCCGTCACACGTTATTTTATTTGATAATTACTGTCTTGACCAGCTTGATAATATTAAAATCTGATACAATCTAAACAAGGAATTCAATAATGACCCTGTCCACAGATCCATATAAAGGTGCCAGAGATTTTTTCCCAGAAGATGAACGACTGCAAAAATATATGTTTGCAGTAATGCGGCACACCGTCGAGCAATTTGGTTACGAAGAATACGACGCACCAATACTTGAACCGTTGGAATTATATTTAGCTAAAACAAACGAAGAAGTTGTCAATGAACAGACTTATGTATTTACCGATCGAGGCGGCCGGGATGTAGTCATACGGCCAGAAATGACCCCGACGGTAAGTCGAATGGTTGCCGCTAAACGCCAAGAGTTAGCCTATCCCCTGCGGTGGTATTCAATTCCAAACCTATGGCGCTATGAACGTCCGCAACGTGGCCGTTTGCGCGAACATTGGCAATTAAACGTTGATATGTTCGGTGTTACCGATATCTCAGCAGAAATAGAAATTATTCAAGTAGCGGCGGCTATTATGCACAATTTTGGGGCAACTCATGAGATGTACACAATTAAAGTTAATAGTCGTCGATTGCTTGATCAGATAATGAGTGAGCATCTGCAACTAAGCGTTGTTCAACAACAAATTTTGCGAAGATTAATTGATCGACGCAATAAAATTGAAGAATCGGAATTTCTAGCTGAAGCCGACGCAATTTTAACTCCTTCGCAGCATGAGGCAAATTTGGGAGATAAGTTGTTGGAACTTCTTAAAATCAGAACCGTTGAAGATTTACCCGAAGAAGTTAAAAGTCATACTTCAGTTCATGAACTGACTAAATTAATATCCAAACTTCAAGATTTGATGATTACTAACGTAGAGTTTGATATTAGCTTGGTTCGAGGATTTGATTACTACAATGATATTGTGTTTGAAGTTTTCGATAATCACCCCGATAATAACCGAGCCATGTTCGGTGGCGGTCGTTACGACGGGCTAATCGGCTTATTTGGTGTTGAACCGTTGCCTAGCATTGGTTTTGGTATGGGCGACGTAACCATGAAGAATTTTTTGAATTTACACAATCTTGAGCCTAAACTTAGGACCGAAACCGATATCTATGTAGTACTGATCGGAGATGTTATTGAAAAAGCTCATAAAGTAATAGCCGACATGAGAGAAATGGGTCTTAATGTGGCAGTTGATTTTACGGGTCGTAAATCCAATAAACAAATCCAAGCAGCCGTTAAAAAGGGCATTCACTACGTTTTATTTATTGGCGAGAAAGAACTCAACAGCGAACAATATACTCTGAAGAATCTTATTACTGGCACAGAAGAACAACATAGTATCCCAAGAATTGTGAGTCTAGTTAAAGACTATCGACAGCAATGACAGCTACAAACCATGCGGTTTCGGGAGCCCTAATTGCTGTTTATATCCACGAACCGATCATTGCTCTGCCTTTAGCCCTAGCTTCACATTTTGTGCTGGATGGTTTGCCTCATTTGGGAATAAAAAAACACAATAGCCAACTATTTGCTAAAGTGTTAATAGTCGATATTACTGTAGCTAGCTTAATTCTTTTAGGAATCGTTATTTTGCAACCGGCTTATTGGTTGTTGATGTTTAGCTGCGCAATCCTAGCCATGAGCCCCGATTTAATGTGGCTACCGTTATATATTAGAGAGCTCAAACATTTACCTGCTAAATCAACCAACTGGCTAATGCGGTTTCATGGGAATATTCAATGGGGCGAACGTTCATGGGGATACCTTATTGAAATACCATGGTTTGTGTTGACGTTTATCCTGTTAATTGTCAGCATTCACGATCATCGAAGTGCATGAAAAAATAAATACTTGTTGGTTGAAAGTGTTTAGTCTGTTAAAGTTGTAAATTATGCAAGTAACCAAGAAAGAATTATCGGACATTGAAGTTAGCCTTGTAGTTGTGGCCGAGGAATCAGATATAAAAAAATTAAAATCTGAGGTTGTTGATAAATTGGCGAAAGATTTAAAAATTCCTGGTTTCCGTCCCGGGAAAGCACCGCAATCAATTACTGAACGGAACATTGACAGTTCGCGTCTCCAAACCGAATTTTTAGAAACAGCCGTCAACGCTCTCTACCGACAAGCTATTCAGACTGAAAAAATAATTCCTGTCGATCAACCTAAAATCACTATCAATAAATTCGTACCATTTAGCATATTAGAATTTAAGGTTGAAGTTAAAACACTTGGCAAAGTTAAGCTAGGTGATTATAAGAACGTTAAACTCAGTTCGCCTTCAGTAGAAGTGACCGAAAAAGAAATTAATCTGGCGCTTGACCAATTACTTACTAGAGAAGCTAAAAAACAAGTCGTTAATCGACCCAGCCAAAAAGGCGATGAAGTGGAGATTGATTTTGAGGGGGTTGATGCCAAAACTAATCAACTTATTCCTGGCACTCGTTCTAAAAAATACCCTATTGTGCTTGGGAGTAATACATTTATCCCGGGCTTTGAAGACCATCTCATTGGCTGTAAAAGTGGTCAAGAAAAAGCTTTTACCATTACTTTCCCGGCCGATTACAGTTTAAAAAGTTTGCAAAAACGCAAAGTGAAATTTACAGTCAAAATTTTAGAAGTCCGATCAATTAAAAAACCTATCCTGGACGATAAACTAGTTGATAAGTTTGGTCCGTTTAAAACAGTCGAAGAACTAATGACTGATATTAAAAAGGAATTAGCCAGCGAAAAAAGGAGATTAGTCAATCAATCCCGTAACAATGAGTTGGTTACCAAGGTTGTCGACGCCTCAACTGTTACCATCCCAGACAATGTTATTGATAATCAAGTAGATTTTTTAGTTGATAATGAAAAACGTCGCCTGGTCCAACAGGGTCAAACTTGGAACGAATATCTGGAAGCTGAAGGAATAACCGAGGACGATTTTCGCAAAAATAATCGTACTTTAGCTGAGCAACAAGTTAAAACCGGCTTAGTACTTGGCGAAATAGCCCTTATTGAACACGTTGAAGTTAAACCGGAAGAAGT
>JBEKIY010000014.1:0-11181 GCA_050011495.1 Saccharimonadales bacterium (SeqCode)
ACGAACTTTCTTCCTTGATAATTCGAAAGGATTTACCTTCTTCAGCCAACTGGGCAGTATGCTCAACATGTGGGCCACCACATATTTCGCGGGAGAAATACTCGCCTTCAGGATCGCCGATTGTATAGACCTTTACGGTTTCACCATAGCGATCACCAAAAGCTCCGGCTACACCATTAGCCAAAGCTGTTTTGGTGTTTTCTTCTTTCCAACTAACCGGCCAATCATGTTTAATCTGTTCGTTGACGATTGTCTCAACTTGTTTAAGTTGGTCCGGAGTTACTTTTTGGTCATAAGAAAAATCAAACCTGATTCTTTCGGCAGTAATATTGCAGCCGCGCTGGACAACATCATCGCCAAGTATCTGGCGCAGCGCTCTATACAGTAAATGAGTTGCTGTATGATATTTCGTTATGATGGCACTATGATCCGCCAATCCTCCCTTAAATTCACCTTTAGTAGCTGTTCTCGAGCGTTCGCGTTGTTCGTCCATTAAACGATCAAAATCCAAGCGCCATTGGCCGTCGACTGGTATATTACTGGTATAAGCTTCTTCAAGACTTAGCTCAACTGGGAAACCATACGTATCATACAAACTAAAGATTGTGTCTCCGGTTAATCTATTGGCAGCTAATTTCGCAAATTCTCTTACCCCAGATCGTAGAGTTTGCCGAAATATTTTTTCTTCCCGAACAAGTATTTTTAGGATGGTTTCGTATTGTTCGGCAATTTTCGGGTAATCATTCTTGTACAAATCAATTATTACCGGGGTAAGCTGTTCGCATAAATTCTGTTCAATACCAAGCGAAAAAGCTTGGCGAATTGCCCGTCGCAACAAGCGACGCATGACATACCCCTGCTCTTTATTGCTCGGGATTACGTTATCTGCTGCTAACCAAGCCGCGCCACGCAAATGATCGGCAATAATCCGCATACTGGTCGTATTATTATCATAATCTTTACCCGATAAAGTCATGATCTTTTCGATTATTGGCCAAATAACACTGACCCGAAATACATCAGGACTATCAATTGAAGCAGCTGAAATTCGCTCAAGGCCGCCGCCATAATCAACATTTTGCTGGGGTAATTTATCAAAACCATTTGCTGTCTTGATATACTCCATAAATACGGCGTTACCAAGTTCAATATAACGGCCACAATCACAGTTTACATGGCAATGCTCACCAAATTTTGGGTCATGTTTTATATCCGGATATAAGTAAAATGCTTCGGTGTCCGGTCCGCCAGGTTCACCAACCGGCATTGATTGTGCACTGCCTGTACGACACCACCAATTTTTTTCCTTATAGAAAAATATTCGTCCGTTTTGTTCACCAACTTTATAGCCGTTAGCCATATCGCCAATGTCAACTTCGTTAGCCGGTATGTTGGCTTGAGAAAATATTTCTTTCCAGATAGCCGCACTATCGGTGTCTTTAGCAATCCCAGCTGATTCATCGCCGCTATAACAACTAACATAAATTCGAGCTGGATCGAGCTTAACAATATCTGTTAAAAATTCCCAGAACCAATGAATCTCATCATTTTTAAAATAATCACCTAAACTCCAATTGCCAAGCATCTCAAAAAAAGTGGTGTGATGATTGTCGCCAATTTCGTCAATATCCATAGCTCGCAAGCACACTTGGCTATCCGTTAAACGGGTACCTAAAGGATGTACTTCCCCTAGTAAATAAGGCAGAAGTGGCTGCATACCCGATCCGGTAAATAATGTTGACGGATCATTTTGCGGAATTAGAGAAGCTCCATCCAGCACTTTATGCTGTTGGTTTTGAAAAAAACTTAAGTAGGCTTGTCTAATTTCTTGAGTGGTCATCTTATCTATTGTAACAAAGGCGTTAAATTTAACTACCTTTTTAGCATAACGGCAAAAGCTTCAGCCGGAATATCAACTTTACCAAAACGTTTCATTCGTTGTTTGCCACGTTTTTGTTTGGTTAGTAGTTTCTTTCGCCTGGATATGTCTCCGCCGTATAGCGAACCAGTTACATCTTTGCGATAAGCGCTTATATCATCCCTAGCAATAAACTTACTATTAATTGCGGCTTGTAAGCTAACTTGAAACTGTTGTTTAGGAATTACCATCTTAAGTTTTTCAATAATTTGCCGACCAATGGTTTGAGCTTCGCTACGATGAACAATCATACTTAAAATATCTAACCGATCTCCTGCCACATAAAAATCAAGTCGCACTAAGTTTTCCTGGCGGTAACCGTCTAGTTCGTAGTTAAACGAGCCATACCCACTGGTAATACTCTTTAATTGATCATAGAAATCGGTCAGCATATTGGCTAGCGGGGCAGTAAATGTAATAATACTCAGTTTGTCGTCGACATAACTTAAATTTTCATGTTGGCCACGCTTACTTGCAACCAGCTTCATAATGCTGCCTACATAATCTTTCGGACAGACAATCTCGCCCTTAATCCAAGGTTCTTTTATAGCGGTTATTTTACTTTGATCCGGCAAGGCTGCTGCCGACTGGATAATTATTTCTTCATCGCTACTAAGTCGGACTCTATAATCTGTTGAGGGATTAGTTACAATCAACGTTAAATCATATTCCCGTTCCAAACGCTCACGAATAATTTCAAGGTGAAGTAACCCAAGAAAACCGATACGGAAACCATGGCCCAACATTGGTGAACTTTCCGAAGTATACTGGAGAGCTGAGTCGCTTAGACTTAAACGTTCAATACTATCCTTAAGTGTCTGGTACTGTTCGTGACTATCCGGGAAAAAGCCGGCATACACAAATGGTTTAATGTCTTTATAACCCGGCAAAATTTCAACGTCTTTATCTTCCTCTAGTGTCAAAGTGTCGCCGACTTTAGCTTCGCGAGCCGATTTAAAATTAGTAACGATATAACCGATATCTCCTGAATTTAAGCCGTCTGTTGGCAGTAGTTGAGGAACTAAACGGCCAATTTCAAGTACTTGAGTATTGCTAGCTGCTGATAATAAACGAATATGATCATGTTGGTGGATGCTGCCATCAACGACCCTAAGGTATAATATAACTCCTCTGAAATCATCATAGTAACTATCAAAGACAAGTGCCCTAGTCGGTGGATTAGTATTGCCTCGTGGACTTGGTATGTTTGTAATAACTTTTTCCAGAACCGCTTCTACCCCCTGCCCATTCTTGGCACTAACTGCTAAAACGGCTGATGGTTGGCATCCCAACAAACTTACAATTTCCGAAGTAACAGTAGCGATATCGGCAGCCGGTAAATCAATTTTATTTATTACCGGGATAATAGTTAAGTTGGCTGCTAATGCCAAATAGACGTTAGCAAGTGTTTGGGCTTGGATACCTTGGGAAGCA
Organism: Saccharimonadales bacterium (SeqCode); assembly: GCA_050011495.1. Taxonomy (GTDB): domain Bacteria; phylum Patescibacteriota; class Saccharimonadia; order Saccharimonadales; family UBA4665; genus DATKGQ01. The sequence continues at coordinate 3,353 of JBEKIY010000014.1, forward strand.
TCAACTAGTAATAGTGCCCCTTCGCAAGCCGCCAGGCTCCTGGAAACTTCATATGAGAAATCAACATGACCGGGCGTATCAATAAGATTAAGTTCATACCCTTGATAGCGCATGGTTACTGGAGCCAGCTTAATCGTAATGCCTTTTTCACGTTCCAGGTCCATTTTGTCTAACATCTGATTCCTCATTAACCGATGTTCAACTGTACCGGTTAATTCTAATAACCGATCTGCCAATGTTGATTTACCGTGATCAATGTGGGCAATAATACAAAAATTGCGAATTTTAGTCTGATCCATGACCTAAATTATAACAGAGGTCGAGCTAGTAACCGATACGAATCGGTTTTAAAATAATCTTTTTAAGTCTATTTATAACTGATTTGGATTCTTCCAGCCCGAATAAGATTGACATAATAAGATGGACCACCAAAATTACGCTGGCGATAAGCAATAATTTACTACCAAGAACAAAAACACCGTGGTCTTTTAATTCCAATGGGAATATTTGAAGCATTATAAAACCTGCTATGACGCTAAAACCAGTGACTGAGAGAATTTTACCTAAACCATATAAAAACTTCAGATCAAATAATTTATGGTCGCGTTTTAACATAATAAACGACAAAGTGAAAACCTCCAGCATGGCAGACAATGATTGGCTAATAGCCAAACCGCTTACGCCATAGCCGTAAGGTGCAGGGCGCGCCAGAAAAGTTACTAAAGTGATATTAATTATAATTATGAATATTGATACGAATAACGGAGTCTTGGTGTCTTTATGTGAATAAAACCAGCGTGAAATAATAGTATAGAGAACTGCGAAGAATATAAAGACCGTTAAGAAACCAAAAATGGAAGCAATATTATTCTCGCTGGCTTTAGTAAAAATTATTCTAGCTAGATACCCCCGAGCAAAAAAGCTAACTACAACTACTGGTGTTGCCACCCAAATCATAGCCCGGACAACTTGTAGAAATTCTTTACGGAACAAATCGGGTCGTCCCTGTGCTAAGCGGTTGTTCATTTGCGGAAAAGCGGCTGTGCTGATAGCCGTACCAATCAGAAAAGTTGGTGCCGTAGCTAAGACATAGGCATTAGCATAGTAGCTGATATTTCCGGTACCCAGCCGGCGAGCGAAATGGGTCTCAACGATACTTTCGACTTGGTCAATCCCTTGATCGAGTGAACGCGGCGGTAATTGGCGAAGAACTGTCCGGAAATCTGAACTTCGCCAAAGTATTTTTGGAGACCAGTGAAAATTAGTCCCAATCAGCCCAGTGCAGACGACAACCAGTTGCAAAATAGCGCCAGCTAGAGCGCCTATTCCTAAGCCGATAATACCGATGTTGTGTCTAAAGATATAGATGCTGGCAATAATCGAGGCGTTATAAAACATTGGCGCCAAGGCATAAAAGAAAAACCGGCCGAGTGTTTGTTGAGTAGCAGTAAAGATACCAGATATAGTAAATAGAAGTGGGTTAAATGCTAGAAAGCGCATTATAGTAACCGTATTATGTAGTTGCTGGGGCGTTAAATTAGGCGAAATTATATAATGGACTAGTGGCTCGGCAAATATAAAAATCAATATTCCAACTACGAACATAACCATTACCAGTAAGTTGAGTAAGCTGGTTGATATATCCCACATTCCCCGTTTATCACCCTTGTGTAAGCGATCAGCTAAGACCGGCATGAAGGCAACACCTAGAGCGCCAGCAGCCAAGGTAAAGAAGAAAAAATCAGGGATGTTAAAGGCGGCAAAATAGGAGTCGGTACTGCCGGGACCAGTCACGGGGAAGTTACCATTTACAAGTTTAGTCCGTAGAAAACCTAGCACCTGACCAAGCAAAGCGCTACCGACAAGTAGCGTCGCAATATTGGTTAAACCTGGATGTGCTCTTTTTTTCGTAGTAGGATTCATGAGTAAAGCTTACTCCCAAGTATAAAACAGCTATGACTACTATGTCACTCAAAATTCCGTAAAAATTTATTTTAATTTAAACGATCAGGCCGCCGCCGACACAACGATTACGACAATAGATTACTGCTGATTGACCGGGAGTTACAGCTTTGACATCTTCAGTTAAGGCCAACCGGAAATGGTTGGTAGCTAATTTCTGGATTTTATCGACACCCACCGGCTCCGAGCGATAGCGAACGCAAACTGAATAATGATGTTTGTTGTCTGGTGCACCATTAATCCAATGAGTGTCGACTATTTCAAGATTATTCTTCCATAATGCCTCGTCCTGCAGATCCGAAGTAACATACAGTTCATTACGACCAACATGCTTGCCAGTTACATAGTAAGGTAATCCTCCGCCGACACGAAAGCCATGGCGTTGTCCAATAGTATACAAAATTGCCCCGTCGTGTGTGCCAACCTGTTTACCATGCTGATCAATAATCGGTCCGGGGGATTGTTGGCCAAGTTCAGCAATTAGAAATTCGGCAATTGGAATTTCACCAATAAAACATATGCCTTGACTGTCTTTTTTTAATGCGGTCGCTAATTTTTTTTGTTTAGCTATTATTCGAACTTGAGGTTTGGTAAGTGCGCCTAACGGCATAATAGTTTTCTGTAGAGCTACGGTAGTTACCCGATATAGAAAATATGTCTGATCTTTATTGCCATCGATTGCCTTAAATAATTTTCCATTTTTAACCTGAGCATAATGCCCGGTGGCAATCATGTCAGCACCATCTTTAAGAGCCATATCTAAGAATAATTTAAACTTTATTTCTTGGTTGCACAAAATATCTGGATTAGGTGTTCGGCCAGCTTTATACTCTTTGAGCATGATGTCAACTACTCGCTGACGATACTGTGTCTCGAAATCGTAAACTTTAATTGGTATGCCAAGTTGAACGGCGACTCTTTTAGCGTCTTGAAAATCAGTCTGCCAGGAACAAGTATAGCCTGCCACATTGGTGGTCCAGTTTTTCATATATACACCTGTTACATCATAACCTTGATCTTGGAGAAGAGCTGCGGCGACGGAACTATCTACGCCACCAGACATACCCACATATACTTTTTTGGTCATAATCTGAATATAATAGCAAACTTAACTGTTATCAGCTACTGTAATTGCTCGTTGCTGCGCTCAATCCGACGGCGTAAACTAAACAATTCATGACGCTGGCCAAGCCAAAAAGAAATTAATAAAAATGGGATCATTACTACTGCTGGCCACCAGATAATTTTTGTTATCGTTTGGATTGAAGATGAAGCGCCTGATGTTTTAGAAGCCATACCGTTAGCTAAACCAATTACTTGTAAAAACGCTGTCAGGCCATTGCTGTCAGTAGCTTGGATAGTAATAGTGTAGGTTCCGGCATTCTGATAGGTATGAGTGAGCGTAACATTGCCTTGGTTAGACTCACTAAGCAGTTGTCGTAGCCCACCATCACCCCAGTCAATACTTAAGGCATACGGTGGGGTACCACCATTAATTATAATCGGCCAAGTGAATTGCTGCCCTGGGTTAGCACCCTGCTTAGCATAAATACTGGTGACCGATAAGCCCGTTCCAAAGGCCGCAAGTTGAGGGTTGGTATAAGTAACTGTTACGATATTAGAATCCGGACCAGCTTGATTAAGATTATCGTAATCGATTGCCTTTAGTACGTTTTGATTATAAAAAAGAGAGATCTGCAGCGAAAAACTACCTTTTGTGCACATTGTAGAACCAACAAAACTGTTGTTTGAAAACACTTTGATCAGTAGACCAGTTGGGCAGATACCGGCAACCGTAATAGGCTGTGTAGTAAACGATTGGCCATTAGTAGGTGTCGTGATTGTGGCACCTTGACTTGGAGGCGGTCCAGAGACGGTCCCCTCGAGACCTATTGAACCATTCTGTGGATTTTGGACAGCTATAACTGCGGAAGTAAACGATAGCGCAAATATCAGACCACATAAAACCATAGCAACAGTTCGGCGTATATTACCGCCGAATAATTTATCCAATAACAGATCACTAATGACGAATAAACGTTTGCTCACAACTAAACTAAAGTATAGCACTTAAAAACATAGGCGTTATATACAACTGAAAGTATTATTATTTAATGTCTAACGGGATCGGAATCTAATACTGTGAATAAGTTTATATATCATATAAATGATGATACCAAGTCCGCCAAAAACGATTATTAAGAACCAGAATGGCAGATACCAAAAAGTAGTCGTAGCTAATATCTGTTGTGTCGGGTTGCCATTTAAGCCGTAGTATATGGCTAATTCGGCTGTGTAGCGGCCGGGTGAAAGTTTTGGATTTTCGCAAATGATTTGGGTAGCAATTTGGCCGTTTGTACTACTAACTTTTTGTTGACCAGCAATTATACATGCTTCAAAACGACGGGTTTGATCGATCAATGCTAGTGAATCGTTAGGGTTAGCATCATTAATTTCGCGGATGACTTTACCGTGAATGTTTTTAAGCAAAATACTTCCTGATGGTTTCTCAGCTACGTTGCCTTCGTTTTCGAGCAAATAGGCTAATTCTTTGGGGGCTGATGTGAAATACCAGTTACTAAACTGACCGGTTTGGCCATCCGGGTTGGGAATAAAAGCACCATACTTTATCAGTTTCATAAATTCAGTAGTTTTGCCGGGCACGGTTACAAAAATTAATGTGGCGCTAGAGGCAGCGACGCCAACATTCCCTTGCCCGCTAACACTTTTGGCGGCATATTCGATCGCACTATAATAGCTACCCGCACCTTGATTAGTGGGGATTGTAATTGTAAAAGGTATATAAGTTGATCCTCCAGCTGTAACGCTTACTGTGTTGGGGATGGTTAAAAACGGCTTTAGTGACCAAGCTGTTTGTGGAGCATTTGGAGCAATTAATAATTCTGGTGTGCCACTATTGTTGGCGGCTTCAAAATCAATAATTTTAACAGAAACTTTTAAAGGTTGAGTTGAGCTAAGATTAGAAAGATATAATTTATCTGAAATGCTTTGCCCGGGATTGATTGTGTAATCTTCTCTGGGTGTAATACCTAGACCATTAGATTGGGCGCTAACCGGTATGGGTAATAACGTTAATGTTAACAGAACAACACACGTTACTCCAGTTAAAATAAATTCTGAAAATTGAAATAAACGTTTTTTACGAATATTTATCGACATTATCAAAAGTCTATCATTTTAAAAGCTTGCCGTACAGATATATGTTAATGTCGAATCATAGATACCAACAGTTTGAGATGTTGAAATGTTTACGATATAACTTACCGTTAGTTTAGTTAAATTTGTCGGGCCTGGGGCATATGCCACAACATCGCCACTATTAAACTGGTATTGGTTTGGCACGTCATAAGCTGCGGTTGGTATAGTTGAACCAGCAATTGGATCGCTACCAACTATCGGGTTAGTATTAGCCCGAAGATTAAGACCAAATTGTGAGGTACCAATCGTACTGGGAGTTTGCGCTGTAAGATTGTTTATAATGTAATTTCCTGAGGTCATAGTTGTACCGTTGACAGTTATTATGATCCCTGATTTAGCATTAGTTCCCACTTCCATCATTGAAGTCGCGCTAGCTGTTCTTAGAGTACTAAAATCCCCGAATTGGACAAAGTAACCAGTTGCAGTTGAGCAATTGCCAGTAATAACTAAACCAACACAGAAGTCTAAAATTGGTGGTACCTGGGTGTTGATATATACACCTGTAGCTGTGGAAGTGGCCACTGCACCATAATTAACAGCTGAACCCGTACCGTCATCAGAGGTATATGTAGATATACGGACAAAAAAAGTTTGCGGGGGATAGCTTGGGTTGGTGATGTTAGAAAAAACGTATTGCACCTGCTCGGCATGAGTACCTGCGGGCGGACGTGAAATAAGAATCATATTGGCATCTTGCTCGGTTATTGCAAAGCCCGTTTCACCGCTCTGTGAAATTAGCATGGCATGTGATACATCAATATTAGTCGGGGTTATACAAATTTCAACGGCTAATGGCTCGGTACAAAATAAAAAGCCAATTGAGCCGATTGAAGTGTTATTAGGTAAAGTAAAAGTAAAATTATAAATACTGGTGCCCGAAACAGCTGAGTTACTTATGGCCAGACTTCGATCATTTAACTCAGCGGCTTGGATAGTTATCGGCGAGACTAGGATTAAGTTGACAAATAATGCCAACATACTTCCAATCAACACAAATTTTAGCTTATGCATTATCTATACTTTACTACGCTTTAGTGAATGTTTTGAAGACCCAACTAATACGTCGGGACAGCTATATAAGTGATGGTAGTGGTATAAATTCCAGCCGGAGTAGCAAAAGCAATGTTACCTAAATAACGTACTGAGCCAGTATCGCAGACGATAATACTTGGTGATGAAGCAATAATTTGCGGGGTAGTCATACTTGTTGCCGTAAAAGCAAAGTAGGCTGATCCGCCAGTCTAAATTGTTCCCGCGCCTAAGCTATAGTTAGTCGGCGAAGTACTGGCAACTAAGTAATTAAAGCTATAACCACTGCCGCTTTCGGTGTCACTTGTATCAATTGCTAAACCAAATTGAGGTGTCCCGGGAACGCTATTTGCGGCCGTAGTGCCAATTGCTGTAATACTATTACTGCCATTAGTTAATGTATTCCCAGAATACTCGACCGCTAAACCATGTGTCGCATTCGTGCTAACACGAAAATAAGAATGGCCGGCATAGGCCAGTATCGGGCTTAAAACACCATTAGTGTCGCCCAGTTGCAAGGCACCATTGTCACTAAAGGGCGCGCAAGCATTACCGGGCGGAGTAACAGTAGTACCGACCGAAAATGCCAATTCTTCCTGGACTTTTGCGGTAATATTTACTTGTGTAGCGGTCGAGCTAGCCACCGTACCCCAGTCAACTGGGCTAGAAAAGGCATTGTCAGAATAGAGCGTGATTCGAACGAAAAAGGTGGAGTTGGAGGTTGTGGGGTTAGTAATATAACTACCTGAATTCCCACCGAAAATTATTGATACTGGCGTGCTGGTGTTTGATTCATACCCTACAGTTACCCGGCTAACTTTTATATCGTTGGTTACTGCCGAATATAAAGCAAATGTAGTGCCTCCAGAGTCGGTCCAACCAGATTGATTTGTTACTGAAGAAACGTTGCTAGCGTCTAGGCCAGTTGGTGCCGTACATGCTGTCCCCGGTAAAGGAGTTGTGCAATATAAGAAATCCATCGAACCAATATTACCGGCTTGGGGCAAAATAAATGAAAAGGTTTCTCCAGTTTCAACACCGTTACCGCCACTACCAGGATTTTGCGGATTTCCGGCAATATCAGTGGAAATTGTGCCATTTGCGGAGCTAGTAATTGTTAAACTTCGATTGGTAAGTTGAAGAGGGTTAGCTTGGACAAGTTGTACCGGCAAAAACTCCGTCACAATTCCAGCCAGCAGAAATGCAGCGGTAAAACCGTAAATTAAACGGGTTAGATTAGAAAGTAGTTTTTTCATTAATAGTTTTTATTTTTAACTACTGGTGTAGTTGTACCATAAGCATTAGGTATCCACAACTATTTATCCACAACCGTACTTGATTAAAACTCTTCAAAATGTTGGTACAGCCACAATGTCTAAGTACCCGGCTAAACCATTTGAATTGCCGTACACACCGCCGGGAGTATACTGCGAGATATTTTCTATAAAAGATATTGTGTACTGAGTTTCGCCGGTTGCTGAATTACTGTATGCAATTTCCGAATTTGGAACAAATTCAAATTTATTCTGTTGACCATAATTAGATGCTACGGCACCAAAACTAAAGCTGGTATCCGGTATTTGTTGAAGAGGTGCACCAACAGCTGGACTGGTATTTTG
>JBEKIY010000015.1:0-10805 GCA_050011495.1 Saccharimonadales bacterium (SeqCode)
TAAATTTAAACTGACCCCAGCTGATGATTTGCCTTAATAAATCTTACACTGAGCGGTATTGGCACAAGACCAAGGAAGGTAAATATAAGAAAAACGTGTTGCATGGCAACTTCATCCAATCTTTGGAAAGTCAGAATTAGGAATACTATACCCGCCAAACTCCACAACAGTAAAAATCCGAGCATTAGCCATTTAAACCAGCTCGGTTTTTTTATATTTACACTCAGTCGCCATAAGGTTATTAAACTTATAAATTGCCCGAAGGATGCTAAAGCCCCAACAATATCATGGATGCCGAAAGTTTGGTTGCTACTCAGGGCGCACTGCACGCTATTAGCCCCACAATGTATCGGCATGATGGCGGCAGCTGCCGTAAAAACACCAAAGCATAAATAGCCAATTAGTAAATAAAGTTTTAGACGATCATATGGTTGCCATAGACGGTAAATTAAATATGCAGTTATAGCTATCATTAGACCAGACAATATATCGCCAAGGATAAATATCCAACTATAAGGTTGAGAGTGAATTTGTAAATCACTGGCTAATGAGCCGATGGTAACTCGACTATTTAACCAATATCCGAGCAGCCAGTTGTTGTAAAGCAGAGCGCCACAAAGACCGAACGATATTATTAACCTATTCATACGTTAATAATACGAAATAGGATAGGAAGATGATAGTGAATATCACCTTATTTAAATAAAAAAGCTAAATGAATAAAAAATACCGTAATTTAATTAACAACTAAATTTTTTGAAAGTTGGTAAAATTACAAAAATTGTGATTAAACGACTCGTATTTTATCTCTACCTGCCCTAAACTTATATTGACATGGATGGACAGCTTACACAATCATGGTCAAAATTTTTAAAGGACTTCCGGGTATTAACCTTTAAGAAGGGCGAGGTGATACTTTTCCAAGGTGAGGTACCGAAGTATGCTCACGTCGTTAAAAAGGGCATTGTCAAAACCTATAATTTGAGTACCAAAGGCGATGAGCAGCTAATGTATCTCAATGTTACCAATGACATCTTCCCGCAAGCTTGGTTATTTAAACAGGTCCCTAGCGCTTTGTATTATTATGAGGCTTTTTCTGATTGTGAAGTTTATTGTTTGCCACGAGATAATTATTTGGCTTTCATCATTGGCAACCCGACAATTCTGCATGGCGAATTAGAGCGTTCCATCCGCCGTGACGTTGGCGTCACATTGCGTTTAAATGCCTTACTTCAACCAAAAGCTAGCGCTAAATTGGTAAACACATTGCATTATTTTGCCCATGCTCATGGTACGCCGCTCAATGTTAACCAGATAAAATTAAACATCATCCTGACTCAACAAGATTTCGCTAATTTAACAGGTTTAACCCGTGAAACCGTAGCGATTGAACTTAGTAACTTAAAACGGCATGGCGTAATTGCTTATAAAGCTCATAACCCTTACCAAATTAACATTTCGAAACTTAATCAATTATTGGCTGATCAATTCTTAGCTGAAATGAAACTTATTATGATGTAGCCGGTTTAGGTTTCGGCTTAGACTGCAAAACGTCATTGACAACTTTTAGTAAGCCATGTGGTGCCGTCCAAGCTTTAATCACGCATTTGTCGGCCCCCAACCGGAAGGCTTCATCAATTTCCGGAGAATTCTCAAGATTAGTAAAGACCAGTATGCGGGCTTGATTTTTCTTATGTATTTCACCGTAATCATGCAGAAAATCAACGCCAGATTTTATTGGCATAAGCAGATCAAGCAGAATCAAATCCGGCTCATAATTATGCAGTTTACTTAATGCCTGCCGGCCATCGAAAGCCGAGATAACATGATGTTTTGCAGCTTCCAGGATGAGTTTATAGGCATTATTCAAATCACGGTCGTCTTCTACAATTAAAATATCTGCCATCGTGTACCTAACTATATTACATCTGAATTATGGGTATAGCGTCCCATTAGCGCTGTATGATTTGTCACATTTTAATAATATCAGACCGTTTCATAAACCAATCATCAGTTATATTTCAAGCGTGAATTGACCAGATTTTCTTTCCAAACCAGACCGCGGTAAAGACACAAAAAATGTGGTGCCTTTATTTTTGATGCTTTTAAACCAGACTTCACCGCCAAGGTTATCAACTAAAACCTTAGTTAGATAAAGTCCCAAACCGGTACCACTAACATCTCTTTTCATTGCCGTACTTGACCGGAAAAATTTTGTAAATATATAACGTTGATCCTCGATTGGGATACCGTAGCCGTTATCTTTCACACTGATAATAATATCGTTGTAGTGTTCCGTTACGGTGACTAATATTTTCCCGCCCGGCGGCGTGTATTTAATAGCATTGGAAATAACATTGGCAAATACTTCATGGACTAATAATTTATCGGTTTTGATTTTTTCAAGCTTCGGTTCGACCGTCAGGTTTAATTTTATCCGTTTACCATCAGCTTCGGGTTTCAACTCATCTAATATTTCTTGAATGATGTTTTCGATTTGAACAAATTTCGGTTCAACGCGAATGTTGCCAGCTTCAATCCGGGTAATGTTAAGGAGTGTACCAATTAATTCATTCATCCGGCGGCTGGCAGTAATAATAACGTTTACAAAAGACAGTTGAATATCACTTAGTTTTCCGCCAAAGTTTTCTTCCAGCATATGAGCATATGTCACAACCGCTGTTAACGGCGTCCGTAATTGATGCGAGGCAATACCGATGAAATCCATCTTTAACCGATCATTTTGCATCTCTTCAGTAGTATCTCGAAAAACTGAAATTGCCCCAATTGGTTTGCCGCGCAATAGTACTGGAGATACGGTAGTCATAATAGGAATTATTGTGCCATTTTTCCTCATGTAAAAGGTTCGTTCAGTAATTGCCCGGCCAGTTAAGTAAGCCTTAGATATTGGTCTTTGCTGGTTGTCGACAATAGATCCATCTTCATATACCGCAACAACCGTATCGGTGAACCAGTGTCCGATAAGGTCGGCTTTCCGGTAACCAAGTATCTCGAGGGCAAGTTTATTAACTCGAATGATTGTGCCTTCGGTATCAGTGGCAATTACCCCTTCGCCAATACTGGCGAACAAGGCTTCGGTGTTAGCTTTCTCTTCCAGAGCCCTGGCGGCTTGGACCTCCAGTTTATTGATTAAATCTTGGGAAATCTTAGTCATGACAGCTAGATAGTTAGATGAGCGATTGTAACTTAGCCAGATATTCACGGATCATTTTATGATCATCGGTTAATATCGTCATTGAAACTTCAATCCAATTAATAAGCTCTTTGAGGTCTTTCTGAACTAGCTCTTCCGGGTGCTTATTGAGATGGTTTTCAATCTGACGGCGAATAAATCGATCAGCTGCCGGCCCCAAATAATGATCGGTAATATGAACCACTTTTAAATAAAGCGATTTTGATTTTTGGTTTATATTAGGCATATAACACTTCCTCTGTCGCTTGTGGACATCTAATAGTAGGCACAATTAAGCTAATTGCAATTGGCGCCAACACTAACCAGACGTTCAACATTATAAGTCGGTAATTGAATTTAAGATACCTCAAGTAACCAAACAGCATAGTAGCCAATTGCCAACCTATTAACAGTAAGATAATCGACGTTATGACAAAGGCTATAGAACAGCCGAATAATCTGCAGTAATGATTAACCCGATAGTAGCTGGGCACCCTATCTCCTCAATTGTTGATATTAAATGCCGTGCGACATTTATAAATAATATACCAACTACCAGCAGATACAGCCAGCACTGTAATAAATTAGACTTTTAAAAAACTAACAATTAATTATTCGGCTAGTTTTATAACGACTTTAATAAATTGTTTTACCGGACATTCCCCAGTAATCCGTCACGGGCTCGTTTTTCGCGTTTTTGATAAACCATTCGCTTCATAAATTTCTGTCGCCTTAAGTATTTCTCACTCGATATTCCCTCAAGTTGATGTAAGAAAAGTTTATTAGATGCCATAATTATTCATCTCCTTGCCTTACTTATAAGAGTAGCTATAATTTTAAGCATTACTAGAAATATAGCTGTAATCTTTTGTACATAAATGATCCTCTACCTCCATAATAAATTTACGATAGGTCAGCAACATGGTTTCAAAATTAGTTAATCACCTGAATCAATATCAGCTTAAACATCGTCGGGCTGGATTTATCTACGGTGTCATTAAAAAATATACCGAGGACAATACCGGCTACCAGGCTAATTTGATTACTTATTATGCATTTGTAGCACTGTTCCCGCTGTTAATTGTGGCTATAACACTATTGCAATTGGTACTTAGACATAATCAATCCGTAAAAATGCGGATTGTCACGACAATCAGTCATTACTTCCCGGCAATGAGCACAGAATTGCAGAATAACATTCATAGTCTGCACCGAACTGGCTTGGCTCTAATCCTCGGTCTTCTAGTCGCTCTATACGGGGCTAGGGGAGTTGCTGGAGCTTGGCGTTATACAATTGATAATATTTTGTTTGTGCCTCGGCTACGACGCTTAAAACAGCCACAATCGACATTTCGAAATGTGTACATTGTACTAGTGGGTGGCGGCGGGTTGTTACTGGTGGCTAGTCTATCGGCCCTAGCTACAAGCTTAGACCACAGCTTGCCATTCCGTTTAATAGCCGACGGCGCGGGTATTATATTGCTCTTCGGGGTGATAGTATTTCTACTTAAAGTCGGGACTAGCGCTCGGATTAATACTAGAACAGTAGTAATTAGCGCGCTACTTGCGACAATCGGTTTACAGTTACTACAGATCTTAGGCGGTTATATAATGGCTCGTGAGCTAAAACGTTTAAGCCCATTTTACGGCACATTAACGACAGTATTGGCTTTACTTTTTTGGATCTATTTACAAGTTCAAGTTTTACTTCTGGTTTTTATTGCAGCTGTTGTCCACCGCTACAAATTATGGCCCAGAAGCTTTAACAGCCGTCAGCCTACACCGCAAGATTTACGTATTTATGAACTTTACGAAAAACGAGAACGGCAATTACGCCAAAATACGAATTTATAAAGAATAGTCTACCGGTAAAGATAAGTTTTGGCTGATAAAACGATGCTTATCGCCATCTCGATAAAATTCTTGTTTCAGCTCCAACTTACGATGCATGCGCTTGATAAAATCACGGCGCATATTTGAATCATCTGATTGCCATTTGGCTAATCGAATAATTTGCTCGGACATATACACCTCCCCGTGTTATCCTACGCAAAATATTATGGTTATTTTTACAATAAAAGCAGTTCGATTTCTTACATTATGTTCATTAAATATAGGTATTTAGCATCTATTAAGTAACCATTTGAATATGGTTAATCGCACAGTTGATAATCGTTAGTAAAATTGAGTTAATTCTTGAATTTGAGTGATGCATAATTCAAGAACTATATTTTTATGCAAAATAAATACGAAAATCTAAAGTTGTTTTTTAAGGGAAGAGCGAATAAATTGCGGCGATACCGGAAACTGCCATTATTAACGCCAATAACCAACCAAAGCCTGCTGCGGCTTTACCGTTTTTCCATTCACCCATGATATGTTGGCTGCGAGCCAACAGTAGAACTAAGACAATAATTATGGGCGCCACAATACCGTTTAGAACAGCAGCATAAATTAAGGCTTTGATAGGATTTATACCAAGAAAATTCAGTATTAAACCGAGAAACATCGAAATAATAATGACACCGTAAAATGCTGAGGCTTGTTTAAGTTTAGAGTTTAACCCTTGGTGTTTACCGATGCTTTCCGAAATAGCATAGGCGCTAGCTCCAGCCATTACTGGGATAGCTAATAATCCCATGCCGATAATACCGGCGGCAAATAGCCAAAAAGTGGCGCTACCGGCAAATGGTCTAAGCGCCTGAGCAGCTTGAGCAGCCGTATTAATGTTGGTTATGCCGTGAGCAAAGAGTACGCTCCCGCAAGCCGCAATAATAAAGAACATCACGATATTGGAGAAGAACATGCCCGACCAAACGTCAATCCGCATTTTCTTGATCTCGGCTTTACCAGAGCCGGTTCGCGATTTTATGGTTGTCTCACCAACGGCAATCTCTTCCTCAACTTCTTGTGATGTCTGCCAGAAAAATAAATAAGGCGTAATAGTTGTGCCTAAGATCGCGCAGATTAACAATAGTTGGTCCTTGCTAAATGTAATATGCGGTAATGCTGCATGTTTAAAAATGATGTGCCAGTCAGGGTGAGCTAAAAAGGCCGACAGAATATAGGCAAATAAGACTAGCGCTAACCATTTCAAATATTTAGCATACCTGACATAAGGTGTGAAAATTTGGAGTAATAAAATTAGCAGCATTATACCGATAGCCAGTAAAGTGAAATTAAAACGCGGCTCCAGTAATTGGACGGCATTAGCCATCGCTCCGATGTCGGCGCCAATATTAAAAGTATTGGCAGCAAATAGAAACATAGTGCTTATATAGAGAACTTTTCGGCCAAAATGGACTCGAATATTGCCGGCAAGGCCTCGCCCAGTAACTAGGCCAAGCCGAGCACACATTTCTTGGATAATCGCCATTAGCGGGAAAGTAAAGGCAGCTAGCCACAATAAGCTAAAGCCATATTGAGCGCCAGTTTGGGAGTAGGTTGCTATCCCCGATGGGTCGTCGTCGGAAGCCCCAGTTGTTAGTCCCGGCCCAAGTAAATACCAGTAATCTTTGGCTTTTTTAAGCGGCTGATGGCCAGATATTGGCAGAGTTTTAGCTAGTTTTTCGCCGCTCTCCAAACCATATTCCAAAGCTTTGGCTGGGGCTTCAATGGTTCTCTCGACAATATGTTTTTTCATGTTAACGCTTAAGCTACTACGATACTATCAAAATTATTGTAAAACTTAAAAATAGCCTTGCAGTTATTGAGAATTAATAGATTGGAGTAAGTTTTAGTTAGCATTTAAAATAATTTTTAGTATTTATTTTAATCATTCAATCCATTTAATAGTGTATCCGGCGCATTAGATTGTCAATCGCGTCACGATGTTGATTATCAAAAGGCAAATGTTTGTTTAAAACTTCCAGAATGGCTTTCTCGTTAGAAGCTGAATAGTAGACTGTTATATACGGCATAAAACGACGCAACGGAATAAAAATTATACTGGGGACTGATTCCTCGTTGCTGATCGCAAAAGACCGGAAAGTATCATAACTATAAAATTTTTGGCCAATCTGCAAACCAGAATCATTGATTCCGTAGTCTAGTTTTCGTGGTTGTCGATTGGCAACTATGCCCAAAAAAACTGCAGCTAAGCCAATAACTATTACTGATACCAGATCATGGTTATAAATATAGACCAGTGTGGCGACAATAACTGCAGCTAGGCCAAGTAATAGAAACCAGCCGATAGATTTATGATTTGCAATGAACTCAGCCTCTGACCAATTTACTGGTTTAGAAGGCGCATTCGACTTTAAGCCGGGGTTAATAACTTTTTCTTCGTTGCCCTTAGTATCTTCAGCTACAAATTGCCAACCAGTAACTGGTGCTTGAGTTGGCGCTGAATCAGTTTCGTCTGGCTCTATTTTATCGGGCTCGTGCTTATCTTTCACTAGCGATATTGTACACTGGCTATAACTTAGGCTCAATTATTGCTTCGGTAACTAAAGAATAAAACCTGGGATAATTATTCTGGCGGAGAGAGAGGGATTCGAACCCTCGCGGAGGATTACTCCCCCCTAGCAATTTAGCAAACTGCCCCCTTCAGCCTCTTGGGTACCTCTCCTGACTTGTTTATTTTACTATAAGTTTACACTTTAAGAGTATGTCTATCCTAAAAAAATTAAGAAACGTTATACTAAAATAGATTGAATTGGTTATTTAAGGGAATAAAAATTTTATAAAGGATCTTATTTGTCAATTCCAAAAACCTTAACTCTAACTAATGCCAATGCATTATTAGCTCGTTGGCTAAAATTTTGCGGTCTTCATCCGGCAATAAGGTTCTTGGTTAAATTCCTGCCGATTTTTGGAATATTTTGGCTGATGGCCTGGTGGCATTTGGATCCGGACTTTGGCTGGCATTTGCAAGCCGGTAATTACATTCGTCAATATGGTATCCCAGCCCATGATATTTTTACTTATACTGCTCATAATTTTCGGTGGATTGACCATGAATGGGGCAATGATGTAATCGTGTCGTTTATTTATCAACTCGGCAAGTACTGGTTGTTGTCGTTAATATTTGCGTTAATTTGGACTGTTTCGTTATTTATAAATAATTCTAAAGCTTGGTTTAGCTTATTACTGTTGGCGACGCTAGCCATGACGCCATATTCCGGAGTCAGGGCTGTAACCTGGACTATTTTATGCTTAGCGTTACTCATTCGTTTGGCCACTAGCCGATCAACTTATTTACGGTGGTTAATCCCGTTATTATTTATAGTCTGGGCGAATCTACATTCTGGTTTTGTGATTGGTTTTGTTTATATCATTTATCTGGCTATCAAAGATCGTAAATTATTCTGGTGGCTAATATTGGTATTAACTATTGCAGCTAGTTTTTGTAACCCTTATGGACCTAGATTATATGTTGAGATATGGCGTACGCTGTCCGATCCGGCACTACATCATGAAATTAAGGAATGGTATATGTTCTCGATACCATTCGTCACGATGTCCTTTGTAATGCTATGGGGAGTTGGCTATGTTTACAATGTGCTTTATGGCAAACGGCGATTTTGGAAGTTGTTCCCGTTTAGCTTGGTTTTATTTGTAGCGGCCTTGTCGGCAACTCGTAACTTCCCATTATTTATTAATAGTTCCGTCCAGGACACTAAACAATACCTGGACGATATTCGCCAGCGTCTACCTAAACCGCTTGATCGTGTTCGAAAGCGGATAATGATATTTATCATTTTCATTTTTGCAGGCGCGGCGATTATTGGTTTTTGTCGGGTAGTATCCCCAAATAAACAATCCTATCCCATGCAAGCAGTTGCTTATTTATCGGCCAATCCGTGCTCCGGCAACCTATTTAATGCTTATAACTACGGTGGCTATTTGATTTGGAAACTACCCAGTGAACCTGTCTATATTGACGGTCGTATGCCAAGTTGGCGAAACAATAACGGAGTTAAATACTTCACCACCTATGAGAATATAATTGGCAACCAAAGTGTCCAACAGGCTCAGTTTGCTAAATACAACATCCGCTGCGCAATCGTGACAAACGATTCTGAATTTTTCATGATGATCCAGGACTTAGAAAACCAGCATTGGGAAGTAGTGGTCAACGCCAATCAGTCGGTTTTACTTATCGCACCTAAACCAATAAATATTATCCCCAGTGCTACATAAATATTCATTCACTATTAAGTCAGTTAATAACTAAGTTATACTTGTAAATAATTATGTCTGGCGATGAGCTATGAAAAGAGCGCTAGTAATTCTTCCGACCTACAATGAAGCTGACAACATCCAGCCCATTGTAGCTGAGATATTTAAAGTATCTGAGAAGATGTCATCCTGGCGGCTGTCGGTAATGGTTGCTGACGACAACTCGCCGGATGGGACAGCCAAACTCGTTAAATTATCCCAAAAACAATTTAAGGATTTATACCTCATTTCAGGCCAAAGAGCCGGTTTAGGTAAGGCCTATATCCGCGGTTTTAAGTACGGTTTAAAACACGGACCGTATGACGCTTTCGTAATGATGGATGCCGATTTTTCGCACGATCCAGCAGCTATACCAACTCTACTAGCCGGTATTGATAAAGGGAGTGATTATGTGATCGGTTCACGTTATGTATCTGGCAGCCAGATTACGAAAAATTGGTCGAAAACTAATTTAATCAGTAGTCGGATAGCTAATATTATCGCCCGAATTTTTATTGACATTAAAGACGTGGCTGATTTAACGGGCGGGTTTAGGGCGGTCCGTCGTAGCGCCTTAGAAAAAATTAATTTGCAGGGTATTCATGCCGGCGGCAACGTATTTTTGGTTAATTTACTGCATGAATTTTCGCGGAATGGTTTTGCTATCAGCGAGGTACCGGTTAACTTTGGTGATCGACGCTATGGCAAATCCAAAAGGCGGGTCCGGGACGTTATTGAATTTCTTTATATAACTTACCGGTTAAATCCAAATTCAAGAGCCCGCCGGATGATCCGGTTTGGCCTGGTTGGTTTTTCGGGTACCATTGTTAATCTGCTAGTCATTTACTGTCTGGTCCATTTATTGCGCCAAATAGTACTTTTGTCTGATGCCGTGGCAATAGAAGTTAGTATTATCTCCAATTTTTTCATGAACCATTATTATACTTTTCGCGCGGCTTTTACTTCGCCTAGATCTTCTCGGCAAGAATCTGCGCGATCTATATTAATTAAATTGGGTAAATATAATTTGATTGCTTTAGGTGGAGCGGCAATTTCATTTGTTATCTTTGCTACGGGTTTTAAAGTTCTAGGCATAAATTACATATTGGCTGATTTAATTGCGATTGTTTTATCTTTAAGCTGGAACTACTGGATGAGTATTCATATCGTTTGGAAGGTAGTAGATACTTAATATTTAGTTCGATAAAAATTATAAACTTAACTATTTTTAGTGGATACGGAGGACCGTTTTTAGTCCTCATGTTCCAATCCCTTTCTATGAACAAGAGTGAAAGCGTATAATTTTGTATCATGACAAAACCCTATGTTATTGCTTTCGCAGGTGTACCGGGTAGTTCAAAAAGTATCGTAGCTTACTACTTGTCCATAGCCTTTTCGCTGCCTATATTTAGTACTGATAATATTCGATATGAAGTTAAAGAAGACT
>JBEKIY010000016.1:0-10473 GCA_050011495.1 Saccharimonadales bacterium (SeqCode)
AAGTTGCGTAAGATCCATTTGGAACATACTAATATGCTTATCAAGCCATTCTTTGATTGATTTTGAAGAATTACCTTGTGCCGGTAAATTAATTATCAGTTGTTTTACACTCGTCGCATTACGACTAATACCGATAACCTGAAAATTATTTGGCAAAACATGGTGCGCGGCAAGAATAGTAAGAGCTGGTAAGAGCTTTCTTTTAGCTAAATCACCTGTAATACCAATAATGACCAGTATTGTAGGTGGTATTTTAGGGTTAGAAATAGACATAGGTATTATTTTTTGTAATTGCCGCCCTAACTAATAGATAATGACTTTAATATTGACAATAATGTTCCAGAGAAACTTGTCGTACCCCAGCATGAACTAGTAATACTAGTGGGAGAACCACTAATCGTACAAGCAGAATTACCACAGAGTGTAAACGTAACTCCCACTACTGGGCTGACAGCTAGAATATCTGATTGAGGAATATATTGGTTTAACTGATAACCGACATTACCAGTTATATATATTGCGTCGATATTACTACTGGGTGTAGTCGAGCTGGCATAGTGTAAGAAACTGATATATGTTGACGCTCTTTGATCTGACGTTGGGTTGGAATAAGTAATAATCTGCGACCCAAGCGCTGCTGTAGCATTGCCTTTTTGAAAACCTGGACAACTGGCGATTGGTTTTGGATTGTTAACGTTATCTGACCTTTAACTAATTTGCTAGTTGATGTTAATAATTCGACAGCTGGCGATTGGATAGTTAGTATATTGGTGTTATTTTTGTCATCAATAACCCAACCCTTAGGATAGTTAAACCCGAGACTGAGATTGGTTGAATAATATTGCTGGTTGGCTACTGGTAAGCCAATTCGCGAAGTTAACGGCGCTGTTGTTACTACATTCGTAGCAACAACTGATTTCTTATGGTAATGATTATAACCAACCACTATTGCCCCGATCAGGATAACTAGTATTGCCAGGCCGATAAACCAAAAAATTAAGCCGTGTTTTAATTTCTTTTTATTCTCATAATCGGATTTGTAAAGAGTACTCTTTAACCCTCTTTTAGGAAGATTATTGCTGTCAAAATCATTCATTGTATTTAATGGTACGGTGTCCATATTCGAAAGTATACGCTTTCTGTATAATTTTTACCCCAGAATGCTATTAATTACTGAAAATTTATTATTCGACGGTAACCGATTTAGCTAAATTTCTAGGTTTGTCAACGTCGTTGCCTTGTAATACAGCTGTGTAATAAGCCGCTAGTTGCAATGGAATAGTAGCGATAATTGGTAGAAAAACATCGGCTACTTCTGGTACTGGCAAAATATAATTAGCGTATTTTTTAACTTCTTTATCTTCAGCACTGGCAATTGCAATAACATAACCATTGCGGGCTTTTACTTCTTGGATATTATTGAGTAATTTTGTGCGAAGTTCACCCTGCGCAGGTACAACTACAAAAACTGGCGTATCTGGACCAATTAAAGCGATTGGGCCATGTTTCATCTCGCCGGCAGCATATCCTTCAGCCGACAAATAAGCAATCTCTTTCATTTTTAGAGCCCCTTCTAAAGCTACTGGGAAACAATTATTTCTGCCTAGAAAGAAAATAACTTTTTGGTTGATTAAATGCGGAGCTAGTTTTTTTACTATGGGGGCGCATTGTAAAGTCGCTTCAACTTGATTTGGAAGCATTGAAAATTGGTGGTATAGCTTGTGCAACTCAGCGCTCGGTAGATTACCTAACTGTTGGGCAAAACGAAGCGCCATTAGCATTAATGCAGTGACCTGAGTAGTAAAAGCTTTTGTAGAGGCGACACTGATTTCCGGTCCAGCATGAGTATATACACCTGCTAGTGTAGTCCGAGCAATTGTCGAACCGACAACGTTAACTAAACCAAGTGTTAAAGCACCCTTGTCCTGGGCTAACTTTAGAGCGGCTAATGTATCAGCTGTTTCTCCTGACTGAGAAATTGCTAAAACAACATCATGATTGTTTAGTGGGTAAGATCGATAACGAAACTCCGAAGCCAATTCAACGTCAACTGGTATACCAGCTAACTCTTCAATTAAATATTTACCAACTAACCCAGCGTGCCAAGATGTTCCACATGCCACAATTGTTAATCGTGGTGCTCGTAAGATTCGTTGCTCATAGTCATTAATACCACCAAGCATCACCGTATTATTATTTAAACTTAAACGACCACGCATAGTATTTCGAATAGCTTCTGGTTGCTCATGGATTTCTTTAAGCATGAAATGCGGATAATTATTTTTAGCTAATTTATCAATGTTAAGATCCAGGTGATGTATTTTAGGGTCAATCTTATTGCTTACTAAAGAGACAACCTCATAACTGCCGTCACGCCTAAATTCACCAACCTCGTCATCATTAAGATAGAGGACATTACGAGTATGGGCGACGATAGGGGTGGCATCAGATCCGACGATAAATTCTTTACGCCCAATACCGACCACCAAAGGACTACTCTTTTTGGCTACTACCAGAGTATTGTCGTTTTTACTATCAAGCACAGCAATAGCATAAGCACCCTGAACTAATCGCAAAGCTTCCTGAACAGCTGTAAATAATGATAATTTTTGCTTAGCTTGGACAATCGAAATTAAATTAGCCAGCACTTCAGTATCGGTATCGCTTTGGAATACAACACCCTGTTTTATTAATTTTGCTTTCAATTCAGCATAATTTTCAATTATGCCGTTGTGCACCAATATTATTCGACCATCAGCACTTACTTGAGGGTGAGCGTTAATTTCGTTCGGTATTCCATGTGTGGCCCATCGAGTATGACCAATCCCTAGCGTTGCTATAAGATTTTGTTTATTAACCGCCGACTCTAATTCGTCAACACGTCCACAACGTTTTATAACATTAACTTTATTGCTGTCAACAACAGCTAACCCGGCACTATCATATCCACGATATTCGAGCCGGTGCAAGCCATCAAGTATAATTGGGGCGGCTTCTTTACTTCCTAAATAACCTACAATTCCACACATATTTTATTTAAATTACCCCTAAATTTGACTAAATTATATTAACATTATTTACCAATTATTACAATATTGATGCAAAATAGATTATTTATATTATTAATCTGCTACACTTCTATTATGCGCCTTATTTTAATTCGACACGCAGAAACTATTGAAAATCGTCGAGGTATTATTCAAGGTCAACGTCCTGGCCGAATTTCAGAATTTGGCAAACAACAAATCGCGACCATTAAAGACACAATAAAACACGAAAAAATTGAAGCTATATATACTTCAGATTTGCAACGTTGCATAGAGACAGCAGAGCCACTACATCAATTTTATAATAAAGCACCGTTTATCATTAGTTCAGAATTGCGTGAATTCAGCTACGGTAAGTTACAAGGTATACCACTAGGACGTTTTATTAAATTAGTGCCGAAAAACGGCTTGTTCATGCACATAAAATTACCCGGCAGTGAGTCTTACAAACAAGTAAGAACTAGATTAATAATTTTTCTAAATCAACTTTATAAGTCATATCCCAACAGTACAGTATTGCTAATAACTCATGGCGGTCCAATACGATTAATGCGCATATTACTAGATGAAAACATTAAACTAACCACACCACAAACAATAAATAACTGTTCTATCTGGAAATTAGATATGGATAATCCTATAAAAAGTACGTAGTCTGAACAGATTGTACTATAATAGAGACCTATGCCTTCAACTAACACCCAAACACTTGTTGTCCCAGTTCATCTTGGTCTAATTCTTGACGGTAATCGTCGGTGGGCAAGGGCTAATTGCCTAAGTATTGAGGAGGGGCACCGACAAGGATATCAGAATCTTAAAACAGTTTGTAAAGCTGCCATGAAATACGGCGTCCGCTATGTCTCAGCATATGTATTTTCTACGGAGAACTGGAAACGGGATCGCCAAGAAGTCCATGATATTATGAAAATTTTAAAATGGATTCTTCAACATGAAGTGAATGACTTTCATAAAGAGAATATTCGTCTATGTGTAATTGGTTCAAAAGCTAAACTTGGTGCCGCAATTCTAACTGCTATTCACGACGCTGAAAAACTAACCGAAAATAATACACGTGGAACTTTGCTTCTATGTCTAGACTACGGCGGACAACAAGAAATTGTTGACGCCATTAAGAAAATCGTTTCCGCTGACGTTAAACCGGAAGAAGTATCGCTGCACATGGTTGAACAAAACCTTTATGCTCCAGATATCCCACCAATTGATTTAATTATCAGAACTTCGGGTGAGCATCGGCTTAGCAACTTTATGACATGGGAATCAGTTTATAGCGAGCTACTTTTTACCAAGAAATACTGGCCAGAGTTTAACGAACATGACCTTAAAGTTGCCTTTAGCGAATATAGCAAAAAGCAACGTCGGTTTGGCGCTTAGACTAGGCGAATCAAGCTAATATTATTTCAGCCAAATACAATTATGATTAACTTATATCTGCTTGACAGCAGATAAACTAACCAGCATATTGTAATAAAGCTATAACATTTTAATAAAACACACATGTTCCCTGATGAAATATTAAACGACGAAATAGATAAAGAAGTAACTCAAAAAAAACCTTTAATGAAAAAGCTATTTTCTTCATGGTGGAAAGTAGGCTTGATTATACTAGTTTTGACTGCCCTTGGAGCATATGTTTACTTAGCTGATCTTGCATCACCATCTATCATAGCTACCATTCAAGCTGAAAGCATGATTTTACCAACTAGTGCGACCGTAATTAACAGTAGTAGTGCCAGTGGTGGTAAAGCCGTAAAATTAACGTTAACCGGCACTAGTTTAACCGGTACATTTAATTTACCCAGTAAAGCGACTTCAATGATTGTTGTTGCTCATGGTAGTAATTGTTCGCAAGGCTGGCCAGCAATGACAGTCAAGATTGATAATATCCCAATAATTAACAACACATCAGTTAATAATAATAACTGGCAAAATTATATTGCCAATGTTTCTCTAGCAAGCACATCCCATTTATTGAAAATTACAGATGTATCTGAGCAATCTTGCCGATCTCTCTTTGTTGATGATATTGTTTTCTATGGTTCAGAAACAGTAGCCCCTAAACCAACAATTTCATTTAGCGCTACACCAGTTTCAATTGCTACCGGGGCTTCTAGTATTCTAACCTGGAGCAGTACAAATGTATCTTCCTGTACGGCTTCTGGCGATTGGGTGGGCAAAGAACCAACAACTGGTACATATTCGACAGGCGCACTTAATTCTACCCAAAAGTACTCTTTAGATTGCAATGGTGTTAGCGGTAATGTTGCCGAAAGCGTAACGGTTAATGTGTCGCCAACAGCAATTGCTACCGGAAATCCAACTTGCCAAACATTAGCAGTTCCCATCTACAATAACTCTGATTTAAGTACTAATACTTGGTATGATACACTTCCGTCTATTCTTGGTGTTGGCATCGTTATAGCTAACCCTGCTAATGGCCCTGGGACGGCTGTCAACAGCGCATTTTTAACAACCCTAGAAAATATTAAAACAGTCGGAACTTTAATTTATGGATATGTTGACACTGGTTACGCCACAAATAGTATTACTAGTGTCGAAGCAACAATTAATAATTGGAAAAACTTATACGGAGTAACCAATATTTTCTTTGATAACGTTTCGGCTGGAGTAACTGGAGAACCATATTACCAAGCGCTGACTAATTATGTGCATCAACAGACCGCTAACTCGCAAACAATTCTAAATATAGGTTCTGTACCAGACCAGAGTTATATGAACGCCGGGGATATTATTGTTAGCTTTGAAGGCGATTATGCAACTTATCAAAACATTACATTCCCATCATGGGTTTATAAATACTCCGCTAGTCGTTTTTATAACATAGTCTACAATGTGCCTAGCCAAGCATTTGTAATTGATGTTCTAAATCAAGCGGAAACCAACAATGTCAGTTACGTCTATGTGACGAACACCACAAAACCCAATCTGTTCAATTCCTTACCACCCTATATATCAAGTGAAGCAAGATCAATTCAAGCTAATTGCTCACAGTAAAAAATCATTTCTTAGAGCGTATGACAATATAAATTTATTACGTCATGGAAGCAAGAATATATGCTAATATCAATTGACAATAAGCAGTAGTTTTAAGATAATATGTAACGCCCTACAAAAATAAAAAGCAACTAAAATTTTAATGATACAAACTTCTACGCGGAGAAGACCGCCTGATTTACCAACTCAAAATGGATCGGCTTTCAGTAGCTTGCTACTGGTTTTAGTTATTCTAATTTGTTTATTTGGAGTATATAAACTTGTTGAAAAACATGTTTTAGCTGACAGTCCAAAAATTACCTCAGGTTTGGCTGGCTATTGTTTAGACGATCATGATAATAAATCTAATGCTAATACTGTGGTCGACAACTGGAAATGTAACAACACTATGGCCCAAGATTGGGTAGCTAATATCAGCACTATTACTCATGATGACACGTATTGCTTAACAGTACAGGGTAATAAGATAAATGTCGGGGCTAAAGTTGTACTAAATACCTGCGATGGAAGTGCTGGACAAGTTTGGCTACGCGATCAGACTGGTTATCAAAATCCAAATAGTGGCCTGTGTCTTACAACTTCTCAATCTACGCCAAACAACCAACTTATTATTAGTGATTGCAATACTCTATCCAATCCTCAGCAAACTTGGACTCCTACTACAATAGATAATAAAAATAGTTCTGATATGTCTTGCACTGGTACAGAGGGCAACAGAGTCGCCTGTAATGCAATAAAAGAATGGGCTGACTGGCAATCCAACACATCTAACCATGAGGTATTATTAACAAAATATACCGATGGGGCGCCATACGAACGCTGGTGCGCGGATTTTGTAAGTTATGTCTATAAAGAAGCAGGCTATCCATTTACTCAAGGCAATTCTAATGGTTGGGATGAAAATATTGCCGATAATATTCAGTACATGGGATTTACACTACATTCAGCAACCTCTAACTATATTCCACAAACCGGTGATGTTGCCTATTTCAACTATGCAGGCGGTCACGTCGAGATTGTTGTTAGTGGCGGTAAAACCCCGACTTTTATATATGGTGATTCGGCAACTATCGATCCAACGACAGGTAACGGCCAAATGATGGCCAATACTATTACCCAGAAAGGCGATGAAGGGCAAGTAGTTTATTATCTATCGCCGAATTAAAATTTTGGATTATGGTAAATACTGCCTATAAAAATAAAAGCCAGGCGGTAAACTAATAACTAGATTTAAGACACGATAAACTGTTGTCACAGCAACTGCTAACGCCAATGGTTCGCCAAGCGTCACTAAAGTCCCGGCCATGCCAAGCTCAAAAATACCAGTACTGAAAAAAACGCCACCGAAAATACTGACAATATTAGCAAACAGATAAGCCATAATAGCAATTCCTGGATTAACAAATTTACCAAAAACCAGAAATGCCATATAAAACGTTAACAACTCAATAATTATATAAATAATTGACCAAACAAATGGCGCGATTAACCGATGTTTTTGATCTACCATTGCTCGGTAACCGATGTAAAATTCGTTAACAAAAAACTCTATTGGATTTCCCTTTAATTTTGGGAAAAATCGTTTAAGTCTGTTAAATAACCATTTTGTTGCTCGACGTAACGCTAATTCTTGATGGATAAAGGCGACTATACAAACTACAAAAATTATAATTGCCAATGCCGATAATAAAGATGCTCTAATTACGGCATGATCACTATTATTACTTAAGAAAATCAATATAATGCCAACTGGCATCATTAATAAGACAGCTAATGCACTAAACGCATAACGCGTTAATTGCGTTAAAACACCTTCACCACGCGGTACTTCAGGAGATAAAACTTGCGACAAATAACCAGCTCCAGCCAAGCCTATAGTCGGTACGATATAATTAACGAAATTTGTT
Source organism: Saccharimonadales bacterium (SeqCode) (assembly GCA_050011495.1). Taxonomy (GTDB): domain Bacteria; phylum Patescibacteriota; class Saccharimonadia; order Saccharimonadales; family UBA4665; genus DATKGQ01. Next base: position 7,988 of record JBEKIY010000016.1, read on the forward strand.
GCTAAAGCCCCTTCAAATAAACGAAGAAGACTAACATTGTATGAATATACCCTTAATATTGATCGATAATACAAGGCATTAATCCAATAACTGCCTAGCTGAACAATTACAATTAAGACAACAATATACCAACGGATACTTTTTAAAAGGTGCCAACAATTAACAAGTTGATGGCGATTAAGCAATAGAACAATAACCAGACCGATAAATCCTAATAAAGCAAGAATAGCTCGTAGTCTAATTTTTGTTGAACTTTTCATAATATTCTAGAGATAAATATATCCCCATCTAATTAAAGTTCTTCCTAATACTTTTATATACGTTGTTTTGTTATATAGCTAGATAGTTTTTAGAAGTTTTTCAATCGATTTCGGTGGTTTTCGACAGTTACAATTCTTAGAATGCCCCTTATGCCAAGTCAATCTTTGTTCCAGGGTGGGATTTTTAGGCATAATATTTCTTTCATGCCAAAGTTTATTCATAATTTTAGTGTAGCATGATTCGGTTAATTGATCCGTATATACGGTAGGTTGTATATACCTATTAATATTCTAGGCGGAACTCACCGAATTAGTACTTTAAGTTTGTTATTAGGATAAGATTATGTTATCGTTTTATAAACATATTTAAGTTTTATAACTGGTGGGTATATCTGAGAAATTGAGGAAAACGTCCAATGACTGGACCCGATATCCCTAACAGTGAAAATTATTTACCTCAAGAAGAAATTTCTACTAGGAATAGCGTACTCCGTCAAGTTTTTGCTGAACCAATCGACAAATTAGTTAAATATTTAGGTACTAACTTTCCTAAATTAGAAGCTGACCATTTAACGGAAACAGGCATTGCTTTAGTTATAGCTGCCGATACTTGGGCATATTTTTCCCCAGATAATCCCATATTGCCTACCGCCCTATATACTATTGGTAGTATATTTGATGGAATTGATGGCAGCTATGAACGAAATAAACATGCTGAGAGAGATGCAAATTCTGAAATCGAGGGGATGTTAAAAGACACACGAACTGATAAGTTCGAAGAATTATATACCTTTGGAATATTATCTTGTATTGCTAGGCGACGGGGGAATAATTTTGCCGCGATTTGTTATGCAGTTGCTACCATGACTACTGTGCTACCATCATTGTTCCGGGCGGAAGCTGAATCTAAAGGTTATATAGTATACGAAGGTGGTATTGGCACCAGACAGGGTCGGGGAATTTTAGGCGGTGTTGGTATCGGGCTCAACAAGCAACAGAAAATTTCAAATATTGTAAGTGCGGCAGTGGCTGTAAATAATATTATTACCACTAAAGACCGTCGGGAAGTTGTTCAATATGGTAGTAACGCATCCCAATATAGGGGAACAGTTAATAAATTAGATTTTATGAAAGCTGCCAAGGTACGAAAAGAAAAATTAATTCCATATGCTGTCGCTGGCATAGCAGTTGGAGCGGCGCTACTTGCAATTAAGCCAAAACAGTTAGGTAGAATTTAAACTTAAGTTACTTTATATTCCACACTTAATCAGCATCCATAATTAATTTTATATCTAGTTATGCAGCATCTGATAATGTATACATAGGAGCAATCCCTTAACTTCTCGGCCAACCCCTGGTTAGTATAGATTTTGGTTCAGTAACCGTAATAGTAAGAGCATCCCCATACTGACATTCATTTTCTAACTCCTGGAAATTACCAACACTATAATAAACATAATTGCCATGGACGCAGTAAACTGACGATCTTGGTTGGGGCTATAGAAGGATTTACAAACTTATTTTGTCTAGTAATAAAATATTAGCAAAACTAATTTCATGATGGGTTAGACACGCAACTATAACCATTTACTGACCAGTTGCCGTTAACATACTGCAAAGTTACTTTTGGTAACATACTGTAACTAGTAGTTTCATTAACACCGCTTGAACTTAATAATGACAGTAATACGGTTGCAGATGAACCGTTAAGTGTGGTTGAGTCAACGCCAAATGCCCCTGTAAAGTTATCCGAACAACTAATTCCTTCTTCTCCAGACTGGTTAATAGGGAAACCATTATTTATAGATGTTACAAAACTAGTTGTGAAATATCCATTATTAGCATTGTTGTCTACATAAGTAACTGGAGTAATGCCTTCGGTAGTTGGGGTACCTATTGTAGCTGCATTAAAAGCGGTAATGATACTAACGGCCCTAGCTCCTGCTGCAGCTGCAGTTTCATTTGTTGTGGCGGTTGTTTTAGTTGACGTAGATGAAGTAGTAGTCTTGTGGTCGGTATGATATATATACCAGCCCGCAAAAGCTACTAGAATAACGATAATTATTAATAGTAATAATTCTACTACTGAAAAACCTTTTTCATCCGTATTCATTTTGCCCATCCTAATAGATTATGTAAATGATGTTTTTAGCTAAATTAATCATAAGCTAGAAGTATATTAATTACAATTAAAAAAGACCTCATAAAACTGAGGTCAAAATGCTT
>JBEKIY010000017.1:0-10048 GCA_050011495.1 Saccharimonadales bacterium (SeqCode)
AAGTACAGCACACCCCGCTTATATTGTAGATGGTCCAGATGGGAATGTTTGGTTCACGGAAATGGAAAGCAATAAGATTGGATATATAAACCCTAATACCAGACAAATTACTGAGTTCAATTTACCGCAAGGCGATACTGATCCAACAGGTATGACTAAAGGTTCTGACAATAACCTTTGGTTTACGGGTGAACTTTCAGATAAGATAAGTAAAATCACTCCAGCTGGTGCGGTGACAGTATATTCGTTACCAACTAGTTTTGTGCAGCCCAATAGTATCACAGCAGGACCAGACGGCAATTTATGGTTCACTATATATGGTAGTAATGGAATAGGAGTAATGAACACTAGTGGCACGTTATTGAATGAATATAATGTGACCGGAGGCCCAGAGGGTATTTCTGTCGGACCAGATGGAAATATTTGGTTTTGTGAACAAAATGCCAAGCAGGTCGTCAAGATGAATATTAACACTGGTGCTGTCACAAACTATCCAGTAACGTATGCGCCAGAAGATACTGCCCCTGGTCCGGATGGCAACGTTTGGTTTACGATGGGGAATAGTAGCCAGATAGGCAAAATTAATCCATCAACTGGAGCAATCACTTACTACAATATCCCTTCATCAACTAGTTATATCGCTTCATTTGTGACTGCTGGTCCGGACGGTAACATGTGGTATAGCCTGGCATATCTTGGGTTGGGTACGATAAATCCAACAACTGGCGCGACAGAAACGTATGTAACACCAAGTTCAAGCACCGGCGGTGCTTGGGGGGTTGTTACCGGTCCAGATAAAAACATCTGGTATACAGTTAATAATAATTACAGCAAAATTGGTGTAGTAAATTTAGGTTTATCTACCCCTCCAAGTTCCGTCAGCACTGGTTCGTCTGGTTCTAGCTCCAGCAGTTCAAATTCAAATAGCACTGGTTCGTCTGGTTCTAGCTCCAGCAGTTCAAATTCAAATAGCACTGGTTCGTCTGGTTCTAGCTCCAGCAGCTCAACCTCAAGTAGCACCGGTTCGTCTGGTTCTAGCTCCAGCAGCTCAACCTCAAGTAGCACCGGTTCGTCTGGTTCTAGCTCCAGCGGTTCATCTTCAAGCCAGAATAATCCTTCGACTACAACTGCCCCAACTATTACATCCACCTCAACAACTTCAAATGGCATGATTGTTCAAACTGATAGTGATGGCACAACAACGGCCACTGTTCCTGCTAATCTTACCATCAATCAAATCTACGAAGTTCCAACTAAACAGGTCTTATATGTCGACGGCTATTTATCAGAAGCAATAGCAAGCAATGGCGCAACGATTAAAGGCCTTGGAGTAATTAACAGCCTTATCGTGGATAAAGGAGCTAGTTTATCTCCTGGCCACAGCCCTGGTTGTATAACTAGTAACGACTTAACTATGGATGGCACATATAACGTTCAGCTTGGTGGGACAACGGCATGTAAAGACTACGACCAAGTTATTGCGAAAGGTCCGATTACATTAGGGGGTAATCTAGTAGTTAGTCTTGTCAATGGATTTCAGCCTAAACCCGGGCAAAATTTTACAATTATAAATAATGAGAGCAAGAGTACTATAAATGGCACATTTGCCGACTTACCTGAAGGCACCATATTCATAAGCAATGATGTACCGTACGCTATTACTTATAAGGGGGGCGCAGGGAACGATGTAGTATTAAATGTTCTCTCTAAAGACACTTACCTCACGGCGTTGACAAGCAGTAACACTAATAAAAAATTAGTTGTCAGTCAAAAAGGCATAATCCCATTTATTAGGCGTAACGCTACCGAGATAATAACAGTATTAGCAGTAACTCTGATTGTTGTTATTGGCATCATTTTATATTTAATTAAAACTCACTATAAAGGAATCATTCTTCCAGAAACTACCAGATCTATCAGAGCTAAATCACACACCACTACTTAATAAGCTATAAGCCACATTTTCTTCCGTCGACTTGTTATAAAGGAGCAGAATCTATAAAGCAAAATATATCATTGCTTATTACATTGAATTATTATATGTCTGGTTTATTAGTTACCATGTTCGAATCCCTTTATCCCAGCCAAAATAATATTTTAATTAAATGAAAAAGCTAAGTTTCAAATTTCCGAAAACCTTTATATCCTCTCTTATGATATAATGTAAGTGCTATAAAGTTGTGTGATTATTACAGTTATTGATCCAGTTTATTATTTTGTAGCAATCATATTGCTTAAGAAAATTATATTTAATGTCTAATAATTTACGTTTGGGTTTAATAGGCTCCTTTGTTCCAAAAAAATGCGGGATAGCAACGTTTGGTCGCGACCTATTAAATGGCATAAAAGATAATCTACCAAAAATTGAGATTTATATTGCCGCCGCTGAATCTAAAAATGAGTCGTATCGATACAATGAATCGGTAGTGGCTATAATGAAAACCACTAATAAACAATCATATCGTCTGGCGGCTGAAAAATTAAATAATGCTAATGTTGATTTAGTCTTGCTACAGCATGAGTTTGGTCTATTCGGTGGCAAGAAGATAAATGTTAAGGTTGATGGAACAATAAAAGACTACCCTAGCGGTGAATACATTCTTGAAACGATACATCATCTTAAGAGCCCATTAATAACTACTTTCCACACATTAGTGCCTCGTCCAGATCCTGGCCGCTGTAAAGTTATTAATCAAATCGTTGATAAATCTGCAGCAGTTATTACAATGACTCAAAATTCAAAAAGTATTTTAATAGACGAGTACAATGTTGATGAATCAAAAATCTTCGTAATTCATCATGGAGTACCCGTTAAAACCAAAATATCCAAATCAGTAATTATAAAAAAATTAAAACTAAATAAGCGTGCCTTTTACTTAACCATGAACGGGCTTTTAAGCGACAATAAAGGCGTTGATCTTGTTATCAAAGCCCTGCCGGCAATAGTTAATAAACACCCTAATTGTCATCTTTTGGTCATTGGGCAGACTCATCCACAAATATTAGCTGCTCATGGTGAAGAATACCGTGAAAGCTTAATAGAATTAGCGAAAAAGTTAAAAGTTGAGAAATCGATTACATTTATTAATGAGTTTTTAGAGACTAAAGATTTAATGGAATATATATCGATATCCAAATTGCATTTGACGCCCTACCGCGATCCAGACCAATCAGCTTCAGGCACACTAGCTTATGCAATTGGTAGCGATATAGTAATAATTTCAACTCCATATCGCTATGCCCAAGAATTATTAGCTAAAAAGAGGGGCTTTTTAGTGCCATTTGAAGATAGTGATGCTATTGCTAAAACTATTAATCATTTAATCGACAAGCCCCTGATCAGACTTCTTACAAAGGCTAATATTAGAAAATACGGTAAAACTATGGCCTGGCCAACTGTCGGTAAAAATTATCTCAAACTTATAAATGAATTTACTAGTTAGGGAATATGGATACGCCATTTTTTGATAGTCTGATTGACGATTTTGGTATCTGGCAGCACAGCGATGGCAACGAAATATATCTAAATGAAGGATTTGCTCTTGATGATGCAGCCAGGGGTTTAGTGGTTTGCCTGGCGCTACATAAATTCGATCAAGCTGAAGTTTTATTCAAATATATCCGCTCTTCTTGGCACCTAAATGGATTTTACGGTTTTGCCACTAAAGAGAAGGGTTTTGTCGTATACCCGGCGTCCGAAGATGCCACCGGACAAGCAATGTGGGCGGCAGGTTATGCCTATTCGCTAGGTTTTCATAAAGCTGAGGCTAATCAGTTGGCCCGCAGTCTCAAACCAGTAATAAATAAATTCTCTCATATTCGTGGCAGAGCCTATGCCCTGCTCGGCACTGTTTATCTTGACCTGGACTTGGCCCTCACTTTAGCCAGCAAGCTAGTAAATTTATTCGATGGCTTGGAAGATGATTGGTTCTGGCCGGAGCCCGAGATGACTTATGGCAACGGCATAATGGCTTATGCCCTTCTGCGCTACGCAATTATTGCAAAAGATCCTGGCACAGCCAAAACTGGACTGCAAATTTTAAAATTTATAAATAGTATGTGCAGCCGTAATCGGCTATTATCACCCATAGGTAATCAAGGTTGGCTTACAAAAAATCAATTGATAGTTCCAACCTATTCCCAACAACCAATTGATGCGGCTTACATGGTTTGGGCTTGGTTAGCAGCCTATCAGTATTTCAACAAACCAAGTTACTATCAGTCCGCCAAGCAGTGGATGGATTGGTTTGAAGGTAAAAATATCAAATCAAAAAAGATGTATGAACCTAAGTCGCTAAAGTGTTTCGATGGCATTAATCAAGACGGCATTAATTATCATAGTGGTGCCGAAAGCAATATTTGTTGGCTATTAAGCCGGCATTTGTTGGCTAACCAATCAACAATCTAGTATCAATATACAGTATAAAAGATTTAAACTAGTAACATGCTTGAGCGCTATGCGCATAATCCGATAATTTCACCCGACCCCGATAATCGGTTGTATTGCAAAAAAGTTTATAACTGCACAATCGCGAAACATGAAGGTGAATACTTCATGTTTGTTAGAGGTGTCGGTGACGACTGGATATCCCGCATATTCTTGGCTAAAAGCCGTGATGGTCTCTCGTTCAAGATTAATCCAAAGCCAGTTATTGCTCCCGAACATGATTGGGAACGATGTGGCTGCGAGGATCCCCGGATAACATATCTCAGTGGAAAATACTGGCTTACTTATACGGCTTATGACGGCACAACTGCCAGGTCAGCAATGGCCTCCAGCCGCAATCTGTATGATTGGGAAAAACATAACCTGATGTTCCCGAAGTTAGAACACCCCCAACGGGAAAATCTACCGACGGATTGGTCTAAATCAGCTGCTATATTCCCAGAGAAGATAAATGGCCAATACTTTTTACTTTTCGGAGATGATCATATATGGTCCGCAACTACTAATGATATCCTAGACTGGCACTTCAACCCGATGCCTGTCATCAGCGCCAGAGAAGGCTTTTTTGATGCAGCTTTTGTGGAAATGGGTCCGTCACCAATAAAAACTGAAAAAGGATGGCTAGTGCTTTATCACGGTATTGATCAATTCAGCGATAACAGAACCTATTGCCTGGGTGCAGCACTGCTTAGCATCGACAATCCTTTGAAGGTTATTTGGCGTTGCAGTAAACCGTTACTAGAGCCTAGAGAATCATATGAAACCAGTGGCCTAAGCGATTTGGTGCAAGGAGGTTACTCTACGTTGCGCAAGCTATCAGATTCTGACATTGCCCAAATGTCACAGAAAAATACTCTGCCCAAATCGGTATTTTGTTGTGGAGTGATTGCCGAAGATGGCTTACTAAAGATTTATTACGCCGCAGCGGATACCAGAATCTGTATGGCAACAATAGATTTAGAATCAGTTTTTCAAAGCTAACAAATAACTGATTGAATCCATTGAAAGCACCGGGGATAATCTAGTCAAACAATATTAAAGATAATCACTAATTTTTATGCTTTCCTTTACATCATGGATATACTGTGTATGCTTATACATACGTAGGGAAAATAAAGATATGGCACAATTATTATCTAATGAACAGATTTCCACTGATAGCAAGGAGTTATACATCAAATTAGAAGCCGATGACGACGAAGTACAAATCGAAGAGATGCCTGGTGCGGATGGGCTCTTTAATGTGGCCGCTTGGGAATATGTCGAAGATTTGGATGCTGATGGAACTATTAGACGCGAACGCGTAGTCTGCTTGTTGGGCCGCGGCCCCATTATTACAGCTGGAGATGGACTACCAGATGTAACACCCTTAATTTATAGGGAATTAGCCCCTAGTGGTCAAGTTAAATTCTCCGAAACAGTTTATGAACCAGAAGAAGGAAAAGACATTCTTGAAGACCCTAGAGTGCTACTTCGAGAAGGTAAACTTATTATTGGCCTTACCTCCGTAGTCAAAACTGGTGAAAAATATATCCCTCACCCTGCCATTGTAGTCACAAATCATAAAAAAATAGCTGAGGGACTTCAACGACCCAAAATCGTAACTAATCCAAGGGGCAACAACCAGATCGCTTCGATGGACGATAACGCCGTCGGCAAGAATACTACTGTAATTGATGAGACTACTTATATGTATAGGCCAGAGGGCACCGAGAATGATCATCGCCTACGTATTTTTAAATTAAACGATGATGAGATTAGCATTCAGCAAAATGACATAGAGTTACCCAACAACATCCCCTGGGCCACTTATAGGACAGGTACTACCATGCCTCCAGTCTGGCTCAACGACTTTGAGGCTATTTTCCCAATTCATGGGATTAGGATAGATCAAAATGGCATATTTGAGTATGCAATTGGTTCCGCTAGGTTAGTTAGAGGTAAAGATGGCATGTTATCTATAGATAACATAAGTCGAGAACCATTAATTTATCCTGACTTTTTTGTTGGTCGGTTTGATGCTGATATTGTTGAGCTTCATCCAGAAATTAGGCGTGTAGTTTACTGTGTTTCGGGAAGACCTGTTTACGACGAGCGCGGTAATTTACAGACTCTAGAGATGCTAGTCAATGTGGGCGATACTCGCACATTGAAGGTCACCATACCTATATTTAAATTAACTGAGGGTTGGCAAAGTAGTCGAGAGTTTACACCTTTTCATATACTGTCAGATGTTGCTTAAATTAACATTTGGCCAAGTTATTTTATTATAGTTCTTAATTCGTTTAATGTGGCCAGTCAAAAAAGTCATAGTATCAAAATATTATATAATTATATTTATGAATGAAACTTTAAATACACTCTCGATTAACTTGTCCGAGGAAGATTCATCGTTAAGAGCCACTCAACCAACAATTCCAAGAAATGAAGAAATGTTGCAATTCTTGAGTGAATCACAAAAAATCGCAGAAGCTTATAGGCGAACAATGATTGGACGTTACGGAATAATTCTTGCCATATTTGCTTTTCATGCTTAGTATTTAAAATGTTCCTCTGCCCAAACCAAAATTAAAATATAAATAGGAATATCTCACTAGCATCTCTTGTGCATTAGGATATGATCACTTTTACTTATAATAGAATTCTTTAGAGAGTTTAATAATATTAATCCTTTTAAACTCCCATGATACAACTTAGCCCGAGACAATAAGGACTCAACGTTGTAACTATAGGTACCGATTAATAGGGTAGTTCATATATTATATTTTTTAGTTATTAAATTAATTACGTCTTCAATTGATAGGTCCGTAGTGTCTATCTCAAAAACATTTTTGTTCCCATAACTTTCTAAGAAAAATTCATAGTTTCTTCTAACTTGTTCATCAGTTAAGATTGCATTATCTAACTTGAAGCTGTTCCTTTGAAGACACGCCATAAGATTTGGTTTTAGTAATACGATGTTTAAATCGAGAATATCATTTAGCGCTCTAGTCCAGTTATTTAATAAAACTGCTGGTGCGAACACTTCGGCAATACAATTAATACCATTTTCGTCGTAGCGCTTTATTATGTCGCAACAAATTTTAAACCCTACATCAATTTGAATTTGAGTTTTAGCATCCACTCCATTCCTTGAAGTTCTAAAGCCAGATTTAATTAAATATCGGATATCGTCTTGGTTAATATGGGCCCAAATGTCGTTTAAATTGCTTGCCAAAACATTGCATACAGAAGTTTTACCAGCTCCAGATGGCCCTGTTACTAATATAATCTTTGACATGAGAGCAGTATATCAAAATAACTACTTATTTAAACCGCTGTTATCCGAGAATAACTACCAACCCAACTTAATACGCTTATGCTTGCATACTCTATAAATATATATAAAATTTGCTGAGTGAGTAATATGCATTAGCGGCAAAGTATAATTGTTATGCCGATATTTTTAAAAGATAAATCAAGCAACAACATTCAAGTTAATCAGACATCTAAACTGAGTCTCAAAAAAGTTGTCTCAAGTCTATTAAAACATAAAGCTTACATTTTTGAATTTGCCATTGGCATTATTTGTTTCACTATAATCGCCGCAATTATTTCCCACTATTATATTTTTAATATCTCAAATCAATCATCTAACTATATTAGTCAATCTTCGCCCCATCTAATTCCCTGGTTAGTCACTCCTAGAACAACCAAAATTAACTCTCAAGCAAATACACCAACGATTTCGATAAATCAGTCAAAGCCAGCCACCAACCAGCTACCCGCCACTAAGAACACATCTTTAAAGCCGTCTTCTGTTAACAGCACTGGATCAACAAATAGCTCATCTACTGCCGCACAATCGCCGGTATTTATTGGCTCGATTGATACGATGAAAGATTCTAGGGATACCGATTACCCGACATCTCAACAAATGACCGAATCGCAAATCCAACAAGAAGTTAGTTTAATTATTAACCAAAATGCCAATTATATTACTGATGATGCGTTTTATGATTACCCGACATATATGGCATTATGGGCAAATACAATTCATGCCTCCGGAGAGCGAGTTTGGTTCCGGCCACATTTTAGTTGTTGGGAGTTAGATAATGGCTGTACGGTTCAAATGACCCCGAGCGAATATATATCAGAGCTCACAGATTTTTTAAACAGTAATTACCAAATATTTAAAACAGGTGATATCTTTGATCCTTGCTCCGAACCTGAAGACAGCAATTATTGGCAGGATACCTATGGGAATAACTGGAGTTGGCAAAATGCGCCCAATAGCGGTACAGATGCCTACAATGCATTTATGATTGAAGTGTCGCAGACTGCTCAGACGGTTTTGCAGCAGCATAATATCTATGGCGTAATCACTAATATCCGTTCAACAAACAGCTGGTGGCCGCAAAATCCCAAATCTTTATATCCATCAACAATTAAAACTCTGGGTTATATCACTTATGATTCCTATCCAGAGGGGACTACAACCGATCCAGCAACTGCTGCAACATCTCGAATAACCGAATTGAATTCAATTATCCAAGATAACCCGAGCGTCCCGATTGTATTAGGAGAATTCGGGTACAGCAACAATGTTGATGTTGACGATACCGTCCAAGCAGCAGTATTAAACGCGGAAATTAATGCTATAACGCCTTATAGCCAAGTTATCGGCTTAAATTATTGGGTGGGAGCAGGCGGATCGGGTTATGGCGGTTTTACAAATATATTCAGCGGATCACGTGGCGACTGGCAAGCTCGGCCCGGAGCAGCTTACATAGCCAAATACTTCGCACAAAAAATAGATTGATTTCTCGGCTTTCAATGTTACGATTACCAATCAAATGACAATTAGGGCAATTTTGTATATTATGCATCCATGATTACAAATAAAAAATATGATGCAATAGTCGTATTTGGCGGGGGCGTCAATCAAAACGGAGAACTTTCTAACGAACTTAAAAACAGGGTTGAACTGGCAATTGATCTATACCGATCAAATATAGCTAACTCAATCATAATGACCGGTGCATATAGTTATAAAGCCGACAAAATACCAATTATTACCGAAGCTAAAGCAATGAAGGCATATGCTCTAGATAAAAACGTCAAAGCTAATTGTATTTTTACCGAAGAGGAATCAAAAGAAACTGTTGGCAATGCCTATTTCACCAAAATAAAATTACTTATACCCCATAACTGGACAAAGATTATAGTAATAGCAGGACCCAATCACTCGTTTAAGAGATTAAGATATGTACTTGATAAAGTATGGGGTAAAGATTATTCGTATGATATTGCGCCAACAATTCAGAATGAATCCCAAAAAAATATTACTCGCGAGAATAAGTCTCTTGAACTAGTGAAAAGTTTTCTGTCTGAAATTAAAAATGGCGATCATGAATCTGTTTATAGAGTGTTGAAGGCAAAATTTCCGTCCTATAGTTCATCGCCAGAATATACCGTGGAACAGTTGAAAAAAATGCTGGGCGAAGCATGATAGCAATTTAGTTTATTTTGATAATTCAAATTCTTTGAGTTTCATTTGATTTTTCTTGCCATGCCCATGTTGGAGTTGTAATAGTTGTGAATATATACCACCACTATTTG
>JBEKIY010000018.1:0-10011 GCA_050011495.1 Saccharimonadales bacterium (SeqCode)
ACGTAGAACGGGAGGCCGACTGGTGTCTAGGAGATGGTAGTTATATGGTGCGGGTGACGGGACTCTAACCCGTGGCCTCTTCCTTGGCAAGGAAGCGCTCTAAACAACTGAGCTACACCCGCATAAATAGATCTGGTCCTTCAAGAACCTTGGTGGCGCCTCCCAGGCTCGAACTGGGGACACAAGGCTCTTCAGGCCTCTGCTCTACCAACTGAGCTAAAGCGCCAAGGTAAAGTCCTTGTTATTTTACGAGAAAACAGGTGTTTATTCAATAAATTGGTGGGGTTGGAGGGGTTTGAACCCCCGACCTCATGAATGTGAATCATGCGCTCTGGCCAACTGAGCTACAACCCCAATATTACACTTTCATCATACTAGATAACTGCCCGATCAATAAACTCCTGGCAAAAGTATTCAAATACTGCGTTAGTCCAACCAAAACCAGTTTGATTCGGGTATAAGCCATTAACCGGAGGTTTTAAAGGTTGAATGACATTATATTTTTCTAAAAATTCTCCATGATTATTAAACCAATTCAGATTTGTTTTCAACCATTTCATGGCAATTCTATAGGCATCTTTCTGATAACCATACTTCTGTAACCCCTTAACAACAATATAGTGAAGCGGCGCCCAGCCATTAGGATAAGCCCATTGCGTTGGCAAAGTCCCGGTAATAAATTTCCCAAAAGGCAATGTATCAGTTGTTGCCAGGCCACCCTGATGCTCAAAGCGTTTTAAATTTCGAGCCAATTTGAATGCTTGTTCATTAGTAGCTAAGCCCGACCATAGCGGATAATATGATGCCAGTGAATTAATCGAACTTCTCTTTTCTTTTTTATAATCATAGTCATAGAACGCGCCGCGACCCTTATTCCACATCAGTTTATTAATTATTGATTGACGCTGCTTGGCGGTATCTTCCCATTTTTTGGCTTCCGATTTATTACCTAAAATATAAGCTGCTTGCGCAAAATCCACTTCATATTTGTATAACAAAGAATTCAGATCTATCGGCAAGTAATTCAATGCGCGTCGATTAAAACGGGTAGTCATATCCCAGCCACTTTCAGCTTCAGCTAAATCATTTAAATAATTAATGTCATAGTAACGACTTAGTCCTTTGTAAACCTTTCGAGCATTTGGTTTAGCTGTTCCCATCCATACATGAGCATATTCTTCCTTGGCAATATCAATACCTTTTTTCAGCCAGGAATTATCAAGGTTATAAGCGCCATAAATATCAAAAATAATACTTGTTAAGAACGGCGGTTGCGAATGACCAGTTAAATATGTTCGAGAAGCGTTCGGGATAATGCCAAATCGGTGAAAAAGCAATAATAAATCTTCGGCAATTCCCAGTACTAGTTCACGATGCTTTTCATCAAGTAAAGCTTGAATCATGAAATAACTATCCCAATAATAAAGTTCATTAAAATCAAATTCGTTATTTGGGTGAAAAGCAGGTACAAGGTATGGTTTTGGCAATCCAAGTTGGCTATTGCAGCTCTTCGGATGATAAAAAGTAATATTTGACCAGTATTTGGCAATATATTCTCGAGCTGCTGACACGTCTTCAGCCGACAATGGATTAGTCACGGATGATGACCCTAGTTTAGGTAAACTAATGGTATTTGTTTTAAAAGAAAACATAATCACTTAAGCCTATGGCAATTATGGTTGATCGTCAACAATACATTTTATTAATCTAAATATTGTTAATAATTATGCTTGAATAGTTACTGTCGTACCGATAGATGCCCAATTGAATAGCCAAGCGGCAGCTGTTAATGGTAATTCGACGCAACCGTGAGAAGCCTGCGACGAACTGGGACTAATGTTGCCAAAATCTGCACTAGTACGCCAGGTAGCATCATGCAAACCATAGGTACCATATTCATTATTTAAAAACGGCATCCAATAATAGACATAATCATTCCAGCTAGACACTCCATCCGTTCCAGAAAGATAACGATCGGTTTGTTTGGCATAAATTTCATATGTTCCGACCGGTGTGACATCACTTGGTATACCGGTATAACCAGTAATTACCGCGGTATTAAATACTTGTTCATTTTTATTACAAGCCCATAAGTGACGTTGACCAATACTTACTACTATATTTTGATTAATAACATTGTCGCTACAAACATTACTCACTACAATCGGCTTTGAAACATTTACTTTCTGAGTATTACTCGCAGGACTAGTAGTACTTTGGGAAATGTTTTTTGTTGAAGCTGGATTAAGTATCGTTGAAAAATACCAAATTGTTACTACCAGTATCAATAACAATATTATAAATATCAGCGGTTTACGATGCTGTTTCTTTAGCTTTTTAGCTGTAGTGTGTCGAGCTAGTTTGCTTGGTATATAAATTTCTTTCATCTGTTTATTTATTTAAAACGTAATTTATACTATGAGATACAAGAATAATGCCGTCAAGCTATTATCCCACAATAGCCCAACGGGCATTTAATAACATTAGGAATATAAATAATAATGGTGGAGCACCTCCAAAAAAGTTCACCCCTCATCTTTGATGAAATACGGAGGTGGCGGTATTTACTCTGGGATGACTATGTATATTATAACAAAGAGGGTAAACAGTATAAGAAGACAATATCCCCTAAAGTAGTTCACCACTTACTATAGGATATCGGCAAATAAGTAAGTGTCGTATCAAGTTGAATAGGTTGACTTTAATTAGCTAGCGAAACCGAAGAGAGGGCAGAATTTAATGCTATCGTGTCACTCCCTACGTCATTAGTTACTTCATTGACAACGGTTTGGCTATAGCTACCATTTTGTGCACAGAGTTCTTGTCCATGTGCTAATGCTACATACTTTGTTGGAAATTGCTTTACGAGATACTCATCTGGCTGATTCCCATACCACTGTCCAGAGCCAACCACGATAGCATCAAAACCTCCATTTCCGCTACTTTCTGACGGAGAACATTGCGGGGCTAGTTTAGTTAAAGAAGCAGTAGATATATATGCCGACATCTCAATACCGCCTAAAGAGTTATAGTCTAAATTCAAATTAACAGAGTAGGTTAAATCACTCAAAGATGTGGGTAGCGGGAATTCAATTCCTAGTTCGGGTATTTCTACTAAATTTGAACTCGTTATCTTAGTTGGTTCTTCTACAGGTCCAAAAGAAATGGATGTTGTCGAGCCTGCTTTTTGATTAGCGGCATTTAACTCTGACTGAACATTATTCAATTTTTTTTCTTGCTCGGTTAGTGATGCGTTTGCAGCTTTTAATTCATTGCTGGTATATGTAACTTTTTGAGCCAAGTTGTTTGCATTTCGATGTTGCCAATAATAAACGCTTCCACTACATAGAACTATGATGACAATAAATAATATGAACTTTGTGGTTGAATTTAAATGACCCTTTTGCCGCTTTATTCCAGTAGTTGTTTTTTGTATAGATTGAATGGAATCTTGCGATAAATGGGACGACGCTTGGTCATTCATATTAGTTAAAGCATAAACACTGAGGTTGCTTTTTGCAATAAAATGACCTCATTTAATGAGGTCATAATGCTTATTCTTGGTGGAGCACCTCCAAAAAAGTTCACTCCTCATCTTTGATGAAATACGGAGGTGGCGGTATTTAATCTGGGAGGATTATCTCTATTACCAACAAAGTAAATATAAGTCTAAGAAGGTAGATATCCCCTAAAGGTTACTGCCTAACTCTGAATTGCCGTTCTCTATGAGGGAAAAGCCAACATTTATCACTACATCGCCAGACGGAACGGGATGTTCACCTTGCTCATTTTTATATAGATTATTATTATATGCATTGATATCTTCGTTATAGTAAGAAATGTCTGTAATTTCAGCTTTAACATCATACTTACTTGTTGTCCCAAAGATTACCCAATAAGGTTTAAAATTATTTAGTGATAGTCCATCTTCTGCCGTCATACTAGGGTGACAGATTTCAGGATAAAGCATCCCATTTGACGTCGGTGTACTAATACTAAAACAACTTTTTGGGTCAAATAAGTTAGTACTGACTTTATAACCATTAGATTGCAATAAATTTGTAAAGCTATTTTTTACTTGGGTTTCAGACTGTGTTGTTTTGTAATACATTTCATACCAAGGTATTGAATTGTCTAATCCTTTACCACTATCCCCATTAGTGCCTATCTGAACCATACCTTGCGATTTAGCATAGCCCTGAATAAAACTAGATTGCTGTTTAGCTTTGTTACTCGTAACGTGAAAATAAAGGCCAGCTCCAACAAATACAATCAAGAACAGAACAACTATTGCTATGACTATTTCAATAGTGCTAAATCCATATTTATTTTTGTCTATCTTTTTCACAACACCTAAAGCATAATCTAAATGCGAGTATTTTGCAATAAAAGTGACCTCTTTTTTACAGAGGTCAAAATGCTTATGGTGGAGCTGCTGGAGCACTGCCCTCCAGGTCCGTTGGTTTATCTTGGTTATCCGTCTACAGGCTTAGCCTGCTTAAAATTTTCTAGAATAAACATTAAAGCAAACAAAAAGTTTATCCCCTAGTCCTAAAGCTTACTACGTTTTATGGACAGTAAAACGTCAGCAATCAGATGATATGAAACGCTTTTGCGTTATCTGATGTCACACGCAGCGTTGATGCAGCGTTTAAGCTGCAACTAGTGCGTAGTTTGGTGCGCGAAAAGCAGCTGTTACACTGTTCCAAGCACTAGCTACGCGATTAAATGCGTTTGCATTTAGATTGTTTCGCCATATAACGCTTGGCACGCGACCTGCTGATATAACCGATAAAGTCCGACGTCGAGCTTAAATTCAGCCCCATACGTAAAAGTCACCTTTAGTGACTAGTATATTATAACATAATCATTATTGAGTTTAAATACTGGTACCTGGTGATAGTTGCACAGTATCTATACTCACTTTAGGGAGATGATTCGTGGTGCAATTTTTTATACAGAACAGAGGTAATAAGGCCCATATTCATTTCGCCGATGCGAAATGGAAAACGAAATGGAAAACGAAATAAAAAACTATGCTTTATTGATCAATTTTAACGCGATGTCGTGCCAGTCAGATAACGTTAAAGCTTGAGCCCGGATCGCTAAGTCAAGGTTACTTTCAGCTACTGCCGCTATGGCCCTCTCTTTCGAAAGACGCAAACTAGCTATCAGATTGTTGACTAAGGTCTTACGGCGTTGGGAAAAGCCGGCTTTGACAATCTGGAAAAATTCATCAGCAGGGATATCGGTAAACAATGGTTCAACCCGTCGTTCCAGACATAGTATTTGCGAATCGACTTTTGGTAATGGGATAAAAAGATTCGACGATATAATTTGCCCTAAAGATACTTGGTAATAATACTGAACAAAGACACTTATTAGGCTCATATTACCTGGTTTGGCAGTTATTCTTTGGGCAACTTCCTTTTGAACAAGCAAGGCTGCCCGGGATGGTTGATTATTTTTACCATCAGTCAACAGCCGGAACAAATAAGAGGTCAAATAATAGGGGATATTGGCGACTAATTTGTAATCTTTTGGCAATTGGGAAAAATTGTACCGCCGGATATCACCATATACAATTTTGATATTACCCGTTAACTCATCATTCAATTTTTTAATCAGAGATTTGTCATACTCAACCGCTATTACCTCAGCTCCCCGATCGAGCAGTCGTCTGGTTAGGGATCCTTGTCCGGGCCCAATTTCCAGAACGATGTCACCGGACTTTACGGCTGCCGCCTCACAAATCGCTTCAAGACTTTCATGATCAGTCAGCCAATGCTGACCAAGAGATTTTTTAGGTTCTTCGTTCATATTTACCAATTATGATAGTACTGCCAATGATTATAAGCCGCTTCCCAACTGCCGTACCGGCCATCGGCGTAAGATGTTGCCCACTCTAACTGTGTCACCGGGTTAGTTTCCCAGTCACTGCCGAATGGGGCCATTTTATCGCCAGGCGTGGCTTGGCCTAAGCCATAACCAATTTCTTCGCTTAAGATATACGAATCAGTGGGTGCATAGCCAGGGCAATAGCCAATTTCTCCTTGAACTTTAGTTGGGCACCAACCAGATTCATTGCTAACGATGTAGTTTACGTAGGGGTAGTCATAACTTGGTATACCAGCTTCCGCCATGACGGTAGTTATATCAGACGGGATTTGCACGGCTTGACCTTGGGCAATAATTTCGGCAACTGGTTGTTGGGTCACAACTGTTTGGATTAAAGTCTGGCTAACGACCACTCCGTTTTGCAGATTTTGTTGATAGGTTAACAACTCTGTCCCAGGGCTGCCTTGTTGACGAACCGCACTAGTTCCAAAGGTCAGACTATCGTCATAGATTGTTTGAGTTGGTGTTGGAATAGTTCGTTGCACGGTCGTTAGTTGGGTACCGTAATGGATTAAGAATACTTGCAGATCGGCTGTTAACGGAGTGGTGGCAACAGGTTGAACTGAATCGTTTTGGCCAAGAGTTATATGCTCGGCCTGCAATAGACCGCCAACTGTGGTGGCATGGGTCCTAACCAGTGATTGGGTGCCATAAACATTAAGATTAATCGGTGTGGCGGGAATAACAATAACTTGCTCGCCGATAGTTGGTTGGACCAAAAAATTGGTGACCGGCTGAAGATACACATCATCTTCTGGATAAATGTTTATACCAGATTGTTGGGCAATACTGCGAGCAGTTGTCTGGGCACTAAAGGTAAATATTCTTTGGCTGCCATCAACCACTTCAACCGGTACCGCTCGGTACACATTTATCCGAAAGTTGTCCTGAGTTATGGGTGTAATTAGACTTGGTTCGACGACATCACCTTGATTAAGCGTAATTGATAATTTTTTTAACAGCGCTCCTACCGTTGGCTCATTTGTTGGGACTATTTGCTGTACATGATCGTGAGTGACAATGGCGATATAAGCTGTAATAGGCTTAAATTGGGCGCGACCATTATTTAGAACCAGAAAGATAACTACACTGGCGATTAACAACAATGAAATTGTGGTTAGCGGAATTACCAGATGTTTTTTAAAACGGCGCCATAGTCTTTTCCCGGTTTTTAGATGTGCGGTCAAGTCCGGGGGTTGTAATCGTTGCTTAATCATAACTTTTTCTAGCTCTGTGTTGGTTACTTCAAAAGGTCTTGTCTAAGAAATGAGCTAGTTTTTATTGTAACAAATAAGATGGCAGTTACCAGAACTAGATAATTTCAAGTTAAGTTCAAAGCGTATCGGCTATAGTTTTTTCAGCGGGGCAAACGCAATATTTAACTGCTTGACACTTTTATTTTTAAATTGAACTTGGACGGTATCGCCTTCGCAACCAATAACCGTTCCAACACCAAAGTTCTGGTGTTCGACGCGGTCGCCTTTATGAAATTCAGGTAATTCAAGCGGTTTATCAAATAACCCTGGGGTTGTTGTACCCGGCAGGAATTCGTTACTTGACGGTAGGGCCGAGCTTGCGTAATTATTCGCCAGGTTAGTTGTAATTTCACTTAAGAAACGACTAGGCGGGTTATGTTGAATACCACCATAGAGTACCCGGCTAGTCGCATATAGCATATACAGTTCGGCTTTAGCCCGAGTCATGCCGACATAGCACAGCCGGCGTTCTTCTTCCATTTCCGACTGGTCATAAAGTGATCGGGAATGTGGCAGAATAGTTTCCTCCAAGCCGATTATAAAAACGACTGGGAACTCCAACCCTTTGGCGCTATGTAGGGTCATTAATGTCACAGCGTCGCTGTTAAAGTCAGCTTGATCGATATCACTGACTAAGCTGACTTCTTCTAGGAAATCAGCTAAACCAACATCTCGATAAGCTTGGGCGACACTCATTAATTCTTTAACGTTTTCCTGGCGGGATTCACCTAGCGCTGTGCCATCGTTAAGGTATTTTAAATAATCCAGCCGGTTGATTAACGACTTAATTACAATCGACGGCAAATCATCTTTCGCTAAATCGCGCGAAACATTAAGAATATCATTAAGTTCAGCCAACCCGCGGCGGGCTTTCGGCGGCAGACTAGTACAACTTTCAACATTTGTTAAGGCTTCAGCCAGTGAGTATTTATTTTCAGTTTGCCAAAAATAAAACTGCTCCCTAGATTTTGGACCGATACCGCGCACCGGCACGTTAATAATTCGTTCAAAACTAATCCGGTCCTCTGGTTGGTATAAAAGTCGCAGATAAGCCACTATATCTTTAATTTCCTTACGGTCATAGAAACGTTGACCGCCGACAATCCGATAGGGAAGTCCGTAATGGATAAAAATATCTTCGATGCTACGACTCTGGGCATTAGTCCGGTACAAGACAGCATATTCACCATAGCTTCTTTGTCTAGCTGCAACTGCATCGTGGATTAAACGTACAATTACCTCCCCTTCCGCCCTTTCATTACTGACTTGGAGCAGTTGTACCGGTAAACCATAGGGCGCGTCTGTCCAAAGTTTCTTATCCGAACGTTGAGTATTATTCATAATCACGGCGTGAGCGGCATCGAGAATATATTTTGTGCTTCGATAATTCTGTTCCAGTTTAATAACCGTACAATTTGGATAATCGTTCTCAAAGTTTAGGATGTTTCGAAAATCGGCATTACGCCAACTGTAGATACTTTGCCAATCATCCCCTACTACAGCAATATTGCGGTTTTGATTAGTGAGTAGTTTGATCAACTTGTATTGGGCGGTATTAGTATCTTGATACTCATCAATCATGATGTAAGTAAATTGCTGACGCCACTTTTCGGCAATTGCCTGTTGGTATAACAACAGGTTAATAGTCCGATTAATTAAATCATCAAAATCAAGTGCCATGGCATCGTGAAGACTACGTTCGTAAAGCGGATACACTTGAGCCGCCACCCGCTGGGCCGGTGTTATAGCTAAGCCAGTATATTCGGCTGGTTCAATTAATTCAGATTTGGCGCTGCTGATCAGAGCCACAATTGAACTAGCCGGAAACGTTTTATCGTCGATTAGTAGCTGTTTGCTAACTTGCTTAACAACATTAAGTCGGTCGGTTTCATCAAAGATAACAAAAGTTTTTGGTACGCCAATGTGATCGCCGTCTTGGCGCAACAGGCGCACACAGATGGCGTGAAATGTACCAATAAATGGCATAAATGAGCGATTGTCCGGATTTTCGTTTAATAAAAAAGCAACTCGGCTGCGCATTTCTCGGGCAGCTTTATTGGTAAATGTCACCGCTAAGATGTTGTAGGGACTAGCTTTATGACTGGCTATCAAGTAGGCAATCCGGTGGGTCAAAGTTTTGGTTTTACCCGATCCAGCTCCGGCCAGAATTAACAACGGACCTTCGGTTGTCAGAACCGCCCGTTGTTGCTCAGGGTTTAAATCTTGCAGTAATGCCTCTAACACTCACCCTATTTTAACAAACATCAAACAATTTATATCTGTTGCAATTTATTTAAGAAAGCAGTACATAAGATACACCGGCAATTATAGCCATTAGTAATATAACAATAATGGCAACTAACCAGAGCCATTTATAGCTTTTGGTAGTCGGCTGCAGCAGGTTTACGGTAGCAGTTGGAGCATCTGGTGAGGCATTAGCTGGTAACAAGGGTTCGTTTGAATTGCCTTCTGGCAATAGTTTTTCGGTCTCCGATTCTTCGGCCTCTGGTGCTGGAACATCATTATTTACTAGTTCATCGTTCTCAGCTGGCAATGATTCATCAGCTTCGGCTGAATTATTGTTGTCACTATCAATCGCCATATCAACTGGTGTAGTTACTTCTTCGGCTGGAGATTTAATGTCATTATCGTTATCGACTTTTTCTTCCATAATATCTGCTGGCGGGCTTTTAACCATCGGATCCGATTGTTCCGGATGGTTTGTCACAATGACAGGGCGACTAGTTGATTGGGGCATTTTCCGGTTAGGTGGCACAATATCAAAATACCGTTGTTCGTTATAGTTCGATTTATCGTCTTTTGCCATAGTTTATGCGCTTTTTAAGTTTTTCTAGTT
>JBEKIY010000019.1:0-9738 GCA_050011495.1 Saccharimonadales bacterium (SeqCode)
CTGTTCCAGAAGCGCTGGTATTGGTTGTTCGTTGCCAATTATTGGCAGTGTGACTTCCACTAAATTTTGAACTTCTTCTTCTACTAGTACGATATCATCATAATGTGCTGCAACTTCCAAACCGTTTGTAAGTTCTTCGCTGTTGGTGGCTCGACTAATACCAATGCTAGAACCCAGATGAGCAGGTTTAATAAATAACGGGTATTTAAGTTTTTTTTCAATATCTAATACGGCTGGAATTAATTCATTATTTAAGCTGTCGGCAGAAAACGTTAAGTATTTAGCTGTTAGAATTCCGTTGGCTGCGGCAATCTGTTTACTTAAAACTTTATTCATAGCTATGGCGCTGGCACTAACACCACAACCAACATAAGGCACGCCTGCCATTTCAATTAGTCCCATCAAATCGCCGTCTTCTCCATATGTGCCGTGCATACTCGGAAAAACAATATTGATTTTACATCGCTGTTGGTGGCCAAATACACCATTTTTGACCAGTGTCATACCGCCATTAAAGCAAACACTGATTGGTTGCTGATGGCTCAAAAACTTCTGGATCTTGCCACTCGAATATAGCTGAATGTCTTTTAGTTGAGCGTCCCAGTACCAGGCGCCATTCTTGGCAATGTAGACCGGTTCAACGCGGTACTTACCAGTTAATTCCAGTGGTTTTATAATGCTGGCGAGAGCCGTGATAATTGAAATATCATGCTCGGCTGAACGGCCACCAAAAATTACCGCTATGGTTTCCATACTCATCTAAGTATAAACAATAAAACCTAATAGATCTATCGAGTGGTTAAAAATTTTATTTTTCAAGTTATCCAGTTCAAGCGTAATTATCAGTCCAGTCGTTTTGGAGCATAACAATGTCACCAGCTGCCACAAACTCTGATAGATTCGAATAAAACTTCAAAGGATCGTTTTCAATTCGCAACTGACCCTGAAAACCAGCCGCCATAAGTCCACTTTGGATATAATGTGTGGTTGAATTTTTCATCAGCACCACAACATCACTTCCCGACTTAGCAATAAGTTCCCCAGCTTGTTCGTGCACCGATCTTTTTTCTTTACCTTGATCTACTAGCCCGGGTGTTACGTAAATTTTTCGTTTAGCGGGTAATTCAGCAAGTAAATCTGTCCCAGCTCTAATGCCCTCAATATTACCGTTATAGGTATCATCAATGATCCAAGCTTCACTAAGTTTATAAGGCTGCATCCGGTGCTCAAAAGCCATGGTTTTAGCTATACCGCTAATAATTTGTTTGGTATTTAGGCCAAATCTGTCTGCCAGAACAGCTGCTAGGGCTAGTGGACCGATATTGTGTCGACCAAGTAGTTTAGAGTGAAGATGTAATGAACGATTATTATGATTTAAATAAAAGGAGGTACCATTAATAGTTAACCTGACATTGCTAACGGTCCAATCAGCTAATCCGTATTGGTTATAAATCGTAAATTCGGGTTTAAAGAATGGTTCAGCCAATGGCGATTCACCATTAACATAGGTATTTTTATTATCTAAATATTTAGCTAAGCTGAATATATCTTCACCAGCTTTGGTTATAGTCTTATAACGATCGAGGTGAGCCGGAGCAAGACCAGTTATAATGCCAAATGTAGGGTGAGTGATATTTGCAAAACGCATTACATCGCCAGGACGACCTTCACCGTATTCAAGGATGATAATATCAATGTCTTTACTTAGTGTGTGCGCGAAGATCGCATGAGAAACAGCGACATTTTTATTGGCTGGCGTTGCAGCTACTTTTTTACCTTCACTAAGTACTGTAAAAAGGATTTCTTTCATACTTGTTTTAGCATAGCTACCGGCAATTGCGATTTTTGGAGCTTTATGTCGGCGGAAAATATGCTCTGAAACGGCGATCAGATGATCTTCGCGTGGTTGAACTATAAATATACGACCAAACCATAGCGGGACAACTACTAAATGCGCCCAGACAATTGGGTATGAGATAATTATTGCCACACCAAATACCAAGCCATTGGTTAAATTGTGCCAATGCCAGAGATAAAGTACTAATAGACCAACTAATATTTGAATTATCATGCCCATTAGTAATGCCAATTGCAATAATCTGGAAGCTTTGGTCTTTACTAATTTTCGTCGGACAGCTACTTTAGAAAAATCTTCCGTCCGCCAAAACCATTTAAGATAAGGCCACGCTCTATACTCGGTACTCTGAAGCATATAAGTCAAAATTACGCTGTAGCGCAATGAATACATACTTATCACAGACTTTATCATGCTAGAAAATCCTCTATTAATTTAAGTATTGTTTCAAGTTGATCATGATGGATAAAATGACTTGCCGACGGAATTATTTTTAAACTAGAGTTTTTAATCAGATCGTGGAATCGTTGACCATAAACTTTTGGCGTTATTTTATCGTTTGATCCGTATAATATTAAAGTTGGTAAATCCAGTTGTTTGGCATCAGCTTGGACATCATCAGTAATTATTTTTTTAAATGTTGAGCTCATGTGTTCAGCTACTAACATATCGGATCCAACTGTTCGATATAATTTCTGGCGTAGCTTCATTTGCATAGAATTTGGCAGGGGTGAAGTTAGTAGTTTCCCGGTTTTTGTCACTGTTTTCACGATTGAAATTCGTTTGTTGTCATCACGAATCCCCGAACTTGACAGTAAAATAAGCTTATTAGCACTTAAACAACCATCTGATAATCCTTTAATAGCAATTGCGCCTCCGTTACTATGCCCGATATAGGCATAGACATTTATAACACCAAGTTTTTGTAAAAATTGGCTTATAAATGTCGCGTAATTAGTTAAATCCCAGGCTTCAGTTGGCATTTCGGTGCCACCAAAGCCAGGTAAATCTGGGATTATTACATCATAATGTTTAGCCAATTTAGAACTTAGCGACACAAAACTAACGGCCTGATCACCCCAACCATGCAACAGCACGATTGATTTACCGCTTCCGATTCGTTCGAAGTGAGTAAGTAATTTTTCAACAACCATCTGCATATATAAAAGTATACTCGTTAGTGTGATTGATGATTATAGAATAAACGGAATGTTACTACATTTATTACTCTATGGTAAGCAATTTTTGTTCTAAGGTGGCAGTTGAAATTGTATGTTTAGGGATCGATATCACAGGTTCAACGCCATAATCACCATAAATTTCGACGTGGTTGCTACCTAAATAGCTAATCTCAACTAGTTGTCGAGAAGCCGGATTAATCGCAAATTGTACTTTGAGTGGAGCATCGCCTTGATAATTACTGGCAGCTAGTTCCGGTACATTGTTATAACCTTCGTCTTTGGCAAACATGGTTAATAGTTGCGCGTATGCTGCCGGTGCCACGTTGACTTGAAATATATCAACTGACCGACTATTAACATTGCCATGTTCAACTTTAGAAAAATTCGTCGTAAAAACTTTTTTAGTTTTCATCTGGTTAATAAGTTCGACTCTTTCTTTGTGGGGTAAATTACCCATAGGTACAATCCCAAGTAAAGTTTGCCCAAATAAATGGTCTAGCGGATCAGTTGATACTCCGCCGGTTGGACTTTTGCTCCATATACCTATAATACTGCTGAAATTAATAGGTTTTCCGGAAGATGTTTTTTCGCTGGTTTGGGCGGCTGTATAGCGTGTATAGTCAACTTGGGGAGTCCCGATGGTCTCTGTTGATACAACACTGTTGCCTTCTGACAATACTGTATTAGATTCGGCAATATTATTCTTACCCAGCTCAAGGACTACTGTTTCGGAAAGTTTTTGTCCACCGGAATCCTCGGTTACGCGCCTAGTTACCGCTGTAGTCGTTAAACTATTGTTGAACATTCCCCAATAAACTGACTGGGGATTTTCGTAAAAACGTGTCCACCACAGCCAACTTATTATTACAATGGCTGCGATTGTTATAAGTATTATCAATCTAATCTGTTCACGAATTATTTTCAAGATGCCCCTTACTGATCATTATAAACATATGAGGTTTGGTGGAGATGCGGGGAGTCGAACCCCGGGCCTCAGCAATGCGAATGCTGCGCTCTAGCCAACTGAGCTACATCCCCTGTTGTGGTGGGGATGAAAGGATTTGAACCTTCATAAGCCGAAGCTTACTAGCTCCTGAAGCTAGCGCGTCTACCGATTTCGCCACATCCCCGGGCAATTAAACGCTCCTGCTCATCTTATCATAAAACCTAGCATCTATTCGTTAACTTTAGCTGTAAGAATTTCCCAATTTTGGACATTGTCAAAACGATCTGTAGCTTCGTTAATGGTATGCTCCGTTAAACCATAAACAGGTTCACTAGTAATGTAAAGAAAACGTGGTTGATATAATCCTAGGGCTGGGGCATCTTGTTGCCAAGCTTGAAGAAATGGCTCGTATTTAATTACCCGTAAGGCGGGATCAGACCGCGTTCGACCAGCCTCTAACGATTCATCCGCAACTGTC
Organism: Saccharimonadales bacterium (SeqCode); assembly: GCA_050011495.1. Classification (GTDB taxonomy): domain Bacteria; phylum Patescibacteriota; class Saccharimonadia; order Saccharimonadales; family UBA4665; genus DATKGQ01. The sequence goes on from JBEKIY010000019.1 coordinate 4,461, forward strand.
GATTTATATTCTGAAAAATTAACGGTTTGTTGATCGCTCCCCCAATAAACATATACATCAGGGTCTACTCCAATCGAGATACCATATAAAAGAGCATCGTATTCTCGAAATGTAATTGTGTTTTGTAGATCAGTATTATCTTGAAGAATTACTTCAGCATCCACGCCAATTACTCTCCATTGTTTGGCCAGCATGTTTGTAACATACCGGGATTCAGTATCATTATCAGCGTACAATTTGAACTGAAGGGGTTGCCCATTTTTATTTCGGAAACCATTGTTGCCCAGTAACCAACCATTGCTTTGAAGTTCTTGAGCAGCCGCCTGGACATTAGTTGGTAGTTGTTCGAAATTTAAACTAAATGCCAACTGACCGCTAAGTAGCGGCTCCCTAACAGGTATAACTGGATATCCCAGGCCGTTAATAATCGCATTTACGTTGGCTGCTTGTACTAAAGCTTGACGAACAGCTGTATCAGATAAAATTGTCGTTGATGTGTTAAAAAAGACCATGTTTGCAGCGGTTAACGGCATGCTTAAGGTTTGTAATTTTTTATCACTTGCCAGTGAAGTAGGTATGCTATCTAGCCCAGCGATACCGTCGATTTGTCCAGCTTTAAAGCTAGCTACAAGTTGCCCTTGGTCATGAAAGGCTCGAACAATAAAACCATTGAGCTTCGGCTCTCCGTTACTGTAATGAGCAAATGGTGCAAGCGAGATTTGTTCCTGTCTAGTTTCAGGCGTATTACCTTCAACTAAAAGATTTTTCCATTCGAACGGTCCTGAACCGACAGGATCGATATTAAATGCTGCAGAACTTAAAGTTTCTACCGGTATATTAGCTAAGAGATGCCGCGGAACGATACCATTGGTTAATGAATATGGAAATGAGCTTAAGGGATTAGCGAGAGTGAAAATTACAGTTAATGGCCCATCGGCTGATACTTGAACGTCTTGCCAATCTGAATTATATGGCGAAACAGCGTTTGGATTTTGAATAAGGTTATATGTAAAGACAACGTCGCTAGAAGTTAACGGATATCCGTCTTGCCATTTTAGGTTTGGTTTTAGGTGAATTGTATATATTTTCCCATTAGAATTAACGCTCCAATTGCTTGCTAAATTACCAACTAGTTGGTTCTGGTTGTTATATGTTAATAATCCCGAAAAAACTAAATGGCAAATAGCTGTATCAACAGGCGAAGTTGCATAGATAGGATTGGCGGTTGTGAAATCACCTAATATCCCCTCGGTATAGGTACCGCCTTGTACTGGTTGAGTTGTTTGATAATAGTTGCTTAACAAATTAATTTGAACCGCCACTACTCCAATTAATAAGATGACCAGACCAAGCCAACTGATTATAAACCGTCGGACATTAAGTAATCGGCTAAGCCGACGGATTACATGTTTTTCTAAACCTTGTCCGGCTTTAGTACTAAGATACTCAACTTGCAGTTGACCTTTATGCAATCGCCGGTTAAGGCGCAGCCGAATGGTTTTTGTTGTCATAACTTATCGACAATGATTACTGATTAAGTAGCAATGCTTAGGGCTAAAGATAAAACAAAAGTTACAATCATGATTATCGTTAGTTGGAATAATGTTTTATCGGTCCCTCGTCGAGTCATGTTAATTTCCCCAGTACCGCCAAGACCCGCACCCAAAGAAGCGCCTCTTGTTTGAACGAGGATCAAAATCGTCATTAGAATCATCGAAGCAATAGTAATGTAATTTAGTATGCTCATATTCCTTCCAATATAGTTGTTACTAGATAGTTTATCAGTCCAATGACCATGCCGGCAAGTATTGCCGCCCCGAAATTAGTTACATGAAGCGGGGTATAAAGTTTGCTTGCCAAAAAAACCATTAAACCATTGATAATAATCATGAATAGACCCAGTGTTAATAGGACTGCTGGTAATGCCAGAATTACAATAATCGGTTTTATTACAATATTAATAATCGCCAATACAAGTCCGGCTATTAGAATTACATAAATATCATTGTTGTAACTTACCCGGTTACCAAGGATTGCAGCTGCAATCCAGATACCCAACCCACATACTAGCCAACGGATGAGGAATCGGATCAGAGGTTTTTCTTGAAACTTATGCATAAGCAGTATTGTATGCTAGCTACGTATTAGCTACAAGTATCCTTATTTTAGCCATGATTTAATGATTTTAGCCTTCTGTGTACCGATAGTTTTAGCAATATCAGTCTCATTAATATCTGATAAAGCTTTTAGACTACCGAAACTTTTAATAAGTTTCTTCCTGGTAGCCGGCCCAATTCCGGGTATTAATTCAATTGAACTTGCTGTCTGTCGCTTTATTTTTAAAGTTGAGTGATAGCTAATTGCAAAACGATGTGATTCATCGCGGATTCGTTGCAGTAATTTTATAAGATTAGTTTGAGGCGGTAGATTGACGACAACAAACTTACCGGTCGTTTTAGCATAGCCACCAAGGCTTTTTAACTCTTTGGCATTAAGTTTAACTTTGGACAAGGTGTTATGAATTACAATCTGTTCTTCCCGTTTTGCTAAACCAATAAATGGGATTTCCGAACAATGCTGTCTGTCGCGAGCACGTAGTGCGGCATCTAATTGCCCTTTACCGCCATCTATTAAGACCAAGTCAGGGCTTCCCCAAGCTTGCAAATTTTTTTTACTTAATCGACGATTAATAATTTCATTCATATTTGAGAAATCGTCATTACGTTCGATTGTTGTTTTAAATTTACGATATTGAGATTTATTGCTAACACCATTAACGAAGACAACCATACTAGCAACAACATCTGTACCTTGCATATGACTAATGTCGTAACCCTCAATTCGTCGTGGAGGCTGACTTAAACTCAGCAGTTTAACTATCTCTGCCAGGGCATGATCTTTACTGATATCTTGAAATTCTTTATCACTGAAAATAACTTGTTTTTTTAAATTCTGGATGGCGAAAAGTCGATTTCTGATAATAGCGGCTTGTTCGAAGTATTTATTTTTAGCCGCTAAGTTCATTTCGTGTTCTAGTTGTTTTATAACCTTATGTTGATCGCCACTGATATATGCAATTAACTGTCGAAGGTTTTTACGATAATCGTTTAGCGAAGTACGTCCAGTTTCCAACCCTGGATCAAGTCCCAAATAATATTGGAGAATTGGTCGATTTCGACTAGTTGATTTAGTCATAGCAAATGGGAAAATTCGCCGTAGCCGGCGCAAAGCCTCTTTAATACTATAAGCACTCAGATAGGGACCAAAATAACGAGCCTTATCATCAAGCGGACGACGAGTTAAACTCACGGTTGGGTAATCGCTGTCATAATCAATTCTGATGTAGACCATTGACTTATCATCACGCAACAATATGTTATATCTAGGCATATATCGACGAATCATCTCGGCTTCAAGGAATAAAGCTTCAATTTCACTATCAACAACCATCCAATCCGTATCGGCAATATCGACTATTAATAAACTAGTTTTAAGATCGCGCGATATTGAGGATTGAAAATATTGTCGGACTCGATTTTTTAAATTAGCGGCTTTACCGACATAAATTATTTCGCCCTTTTTATCTTTATGAAAATACACGCCTGGTTGGGTTGGCAATGTCTTCAATTTAGCGGCTAAGCTTTTGTTCATAACAACTAAACAAACGCGAGATAACCAGCAAACTGTTAACTAAGTTTCGCTACTAGTTGGGGTTGATTGATTATCTTCAGTGGTTGACTCAGTAGTTCCGGCCTCGGTTGTTTCCTCTGATACCTCAGTTTCTTCTTCAGTTGGAGCTTCGGCTTCGGCGGCACCACCAGCGGCATCATTGGCTGCAGCTAAAGCACTTGGTTCGTATACTGTTGCAATAACATGGTTTGGATCGGTTAAAATACTAACTCCAGATGGCGGAATAATATCGGCAACCGTTACTTTGTCGCCAATTTCAATAAGGGTTGAGGCGTCTACTGCCAGCTCATTTGGTAAGTCTTTCGGAAAAGCTTCAACAGTAACATTATCAAGTTGACTAATAACTACTAGGCTGGTTTTTTCGGCTGGAATATCCTCAGATAATCGAATTGGTATTTCAGCTGTTACCTTTTCGTCGGATTTAACTGCCCCAAAAACTATATGGTTTAAACGATGTTTACGCGGTTCAAATTCAGCAGTTTTAATCAATACTGTAAATATCTGATTGCCAACTTTTACTTGTAGCGGTTGGTGTTTGCCGACCTGCATAAAAGCTCGATGAAGTTCCAGATATTCTCCGCTGACATGAATTGACGGTTTGCCATGATCATGAATAACAGCCGGTACTAAACCGTCCCGCCTTAATTGTTTAACTGCTTTGCCGGTAATGGTCCTTTTCTCAAGGGTCAGACTGATATCTTCATCTGCCATAAGATCACTATCTCCTTTTTCTCTTCATCTATTATATCAGATAAGATGATAAAAACCAGTAGACGGGATTTAATAAAACCGTTAAGGTAGAGATTATGTTTAATATTAACGAACTGATTACAAATGGTGGTGTATTACTTGTTGGTTTAGTTATTTTTGCAGAATCCGGGATGTTTGTAGGATTCTTTTTCCCTGGTGATACTTTGTTGCTCAGTGGCGGCGTACTTGCCGCTCAAGGAAAAATATCTCTAGTCTTTCTGTTAATCACAGTAATTATTGCTGCAATTGCCGGAGACAATACTGGTTATCAAATTGGACATTCTTTAGGTAGACGGTTATTTATTAAAGGAGATGGCATTTTTTTCCGCAAACGTTATGTTGAAGAATCTGAAAAATTTTATGAGCGTTATGGTTCAAAAACAATGATGCTCGCCCATTTTATTCCAATTGTTCGAACTTTTGCACCAGTCGTAGCGGGTGCCGGCAAAATGCATCGTATCCGATTCATCATTTTTGATGCTATCGGCGACACAGCTTGGGCGATCATTGTAACGTTATTAGGTTATTGGTTTGGTCAACGCATACCGAATATTGATCACTACATATTACCGACGGTTGGAGTAGTCGTAATATTAAGTTTCGGCCCAGTGATCTATCATATAGTTAAAGCGCTGCATGAATTAAAAACTAAGCGATCTAGCTCCGATAAATAAAATTGATTTTTATTATAAAACTAGTTTTTTTAAATATTGTCCGGTATATGATATTTTACTTTTAGCAACATGTTCTGGAGTGCCTTCTGCAATAATCTGACCACCTCCTTCGCCGCCCTCCAATCCCATATCAATTAGCCAATCAGCATTTTTTATTATGTCAA